>NZ_JBRILQ010000019.1:0-80972 GCF_052977045.1 Shewanella sp. 125m-7 | reverse complement strand
TACTCAAGTTGAAAGTACTCAAGTTGAAAGTACTCAAGTTGAAAGTACTCAAGTTGAAAGTACTCAAGTTGAAAGTAGCCAAGTTGAAAGTAGCCAAGTTGAAAGTAGCCAAGTTGAAAGTAGCCAAGTTGAAAGTAGCCAAGTTCAGAATACTCATGTTGAAAAGCATGGTGCTAAAACTACTCATGTTGAAGCTGATAATCTCGATGACAACTCAGCGACTTTTATCGCAAAATCCGAAGATGCTCAGCCGCAGGCCATAATTAATGTTTTAAAAAAGTCGCACTCTAATACAGATTCTGACGACAAGTTCTTCCGTGAACATCAGCTACCTGTATCGATCTTAGACGATTATAAAAGTGCGGCTGATGAAACTCAGTATGAAATATCTCATAATACGCGCCGAGTTTATTGTTCAAGTTTTTCAATTTTTCAACGCTACTGTGAACAACACGGTTTGAATAACCTGCCTGCAGATCCACGTAGTGTTATTTCTTTTATCGGTCATCAAAAAGAGTTATATCAAGAAAAAAATGGCCACCAGCTGTCTAAGCAAACCATTAATACTCGGTTGGCAGCCATTCGATTTTTCCATATTCAAGCTGGATTTCATTCGCCAACGGAACATCCGTTGGTGATAAGGGTTATGCGTGGCTTAATGCGTAACCAATATCGCCACATGTCGGATTATGATCAGCAACCCATAACTTACGATGAACTTGAAATGCTGTTGGCGGTGATCGATCAACAACCGCAAGAATTAACGCGCTTACGTGATAAGGCGATATTGCAACTTGGCTTACAAGGAGGGTTTCGTCGGTCAGAGTTAGCAGAGGTAAAAGTAGAACACATTAGTTTTTTAAGAGAAAAACTAAAAGTCCGTGTGCCCTACTCTAAGAGTAACCAACAAGGACAAAGGGAATGGAAAGATCTGCCAAAACAAGAATTGTTTTCCGCCTACGACATAGTAAAGCAATGGATTGATGCAACGAAAATCAAACAAGGACATCTTTTTAGATCGTTAAGCCGTGATGGTAATAGCATCCGAGAGTATCAAGTTGATAAACCTAAAGTCGGCAAAGGTTTTTTACGTGGCGATGATATTTATCAAATGATCAGAAAGTATTGTGATAGAGCGGGTCTTAATTCACAGTTTTATGGCGCGCACAGTCTGCGAAGTGGTTGTGTAACCCAGTTACACGAAAATGATAAAGACCATCTCTATATCATGGGAAGAACTGGGCACACAGATCCGAGGTCATTACGTCACTACTTAAAACCGAAAGACTAAAATAGAATGATTAAAACTGAGTCTCCATATAAAAAGACTGCTGTTGAAATATCCAAGAAAAAACTAACTGTCGGATATTATTTTTACTTCGTTATATTTAAATCCGATTAAACTTAAGAGTATAAGCATCCTACTTTAAAGTTACTTTAGGGATTATTTACGTTCTGAATGTCATATTTGATTTCTTAACGGATAAAACCGTATTAAAGACTTATATTACTCGAACGCGCATATAGCGAAAAATATAAAAATACCAGCTAACTTTAAGGCACTATAAGTAATACACGAAAGACAAAAAACATTTAATCTACAGCGTTAAGCTACAGAAAATAAATTCACAAAGAAACAAGCTATCTCACTGATAAACAGGAAGTTATTAAGCTAATCACTTTGTTTAAAGCCTTATGGCGAGGCTAGATAACAACAAAATCACCAGATGAAATAAGTAGAATAATAACGGCTACATAGAATATGCAGTTTTAAACTGCTTTTTTATAAACTGTAAATACTGAATACTCTTTTAAAGAATTGGATTTTATGTGGCAACAATTTAAACTTAAAATGGACACGAGCTCTCACCATATATTCGTTCTCCAGAAATGGGATGATTGAACTCTAACCGATTTGCATGCAACATCAATCTTGGTGCGAGCTGATATGAAAACTCCGTACCGTATAAATCGCAGCCTATAATTGGGTAACCCATATACTGACAGTGGATCCGCAATTGATGCGTCCTACCTGTTTCAGGTGTTAACTCTACCCTCGTTATAGCAATCTGCTCAGTTGTTACTGTAGCCTTTAGTGGATCAGCAACGTCAAAGTTTACATCTCTCTTATCTGATTTCGCATCTATCGCCGTTGCTTCTACCTTGTTTACATTCTCGCTAGCTAGCACTTGATATAAAGAATGCGCAGGCTTGCCCTCTATGTCGCAAATTTTCATCAGTGGAAAATTAGGTTTATCTTTAGCAATGGCAGCAGAGATACGCCCATCTAGCGTTTTTAGCCCGCCCAGTAGTAATGCTGTATAACGCTTTAACACGCTACGCTCACTAAATTGCCTACATAAAAGAGCATTAATCGTTTTATTAAGCGCGATGAGCATTATTCCGGATGTACCTAAATCAAGCCGATGTACTAAAGAACAACCTGGGTAATCTTTTACTAAACGGTAATGCACAGAATCTAGATTGCCAGGATGCTTGCCCGATAGTGATAACAATCCAGAAGGCTTATTGATCAGCAGTAGATGCTCGTCTTGATATAAAATCGTGATCTCTTCAACACAGGGAGGTGCGATAAAATCATCTGCTGGATTTTTCATAGAAGCCTTGAGAGGATGAACTGTTAACTAGGACAGGGATGATACATGAGTTTACTGCGTACAACGAGCAAAGCTTGACTTGTTACATCACGCTCTAGAGAATAATAACTGTTATCCAAATCATCTACTCACTGTCACTGTTTACATCATAGCCGCCTACAGTCTGGCTTACTTAGATGAACGGTAACGCCCATACTTGCCCGCTAACAATGATGTACATCTGTGGTTATTGTTAGAGAGTGATGTGTATAGAAATTCACCGTAATATGTGTTTGTACATTGATGCTAACGCAGGAAGCAATTTAAGTACTGATTCAGTTAAAAACGTTACCAAAGATGGCTACATTCATGACAAAGCCTTCAAGGCTAAATTTTAGACACTGAATCTACGATAAATAATTTGCCGATGCCTCCTTATTTTCAAGGCAGCCAGTATGCACATTACCCGCATAAAAACACAGAATTAAAAATATAAACCCGAGATATTTTGCATTAAGCTGCATGTGTAATCACATGCCTGCATATTTATTATGAGTCAATATTGGTGAAAAATCATTGAATGAAGCATGTTCTTCCCATAAACAGTAAATAATTCTAGTGAGTCCTCATCCTTATATGACAGAGGAACTCGTATTTATCTGCTGACTTTTAAAATGATGTTCCTGTTAATTTGGCAAGAATAGATCTAAAAGTCTGAGGTATAAAAATCTCCAAGGCGCCTGCGTAAGAAGATGGTAAACCGTAAGGAGTAAGTAAATAAGAAAAGGTCATTGAGGCTGGAGTATCGTGAGAAGAAGAACAAATAGCGCTAAACGAGTAGGAAGGAAGTGCACATCCTTGAGCACTTTCTGGGGCTAACTGGTCGAAGGGACACTGCCAAGTAGTTAAGTTAACGCGTCCGTTTTACAGCTAATGTATACAACAAAGTTGGTTAAACAGAGGGGGTAACTGCAGTTTAATTAATATGTTTTACAAGTCTGTCTTCAAACTCAATAATAAATCTGCTCATTACTGCACGCCAGTTTTGCATGGGCATTGTCCATTTATGACCACAGTGCCATAAAAGGGATGATTAAAAGTCGATTCTAAAACCAACACTTGCAATCGTATCATCAAAATCCGAGTATTGTTTTACATCAAACTGACCAAGTTCAGTATGAACGCGAGTCGATTTAGACAAACGATATTCTGCGCCAATCGCCCATTGTGAAACCTCTGGAACAAGGGTCGCTGCCGCACCTAACTTGTCATATACACGGCCAGCAATCTTACCCGTACCTGAATCATCTTGTCCGTATTGTGCTTTTAGCGTTAGCTTATCGATTTGATACTTAGCACTAACAATAAAACCATCACCATCACGTTGCTGCCAGTTGTCTTTATTTGGATTAACAATCTCAGAGCTCTGGTAGATGGAACCCAACATTAAATTGTTATATTTATACTGGGCAACAGCACGGAAACCTTTGATGTCTTCAACACCATCTGTGTAAGCAGCAGCTAGATAAAGGTCTCCGGTTTTGAAAAGCTTATCGCCAAAAGTTAATGCAACTTGGTAGTTACCATTATCACGACGAGCATCATCCTCATTGTAATAGTTATCTTCTAAGATATAGCTAGCGCCAAACTGTAATTTATTCCACTTAACTGTTTTATATTCTAGTGAGTCACCCCAACGCTTATCACCTGCAAATAAACGGTCGTGCTTTAACGAGTACATATCCATCGCATCTGCAGTACCTTTAGCCATCTTAAACACGGGATCAATACGACCCGCAGCAAGTTGACCTACTGTAGAGTGCTTTATACCCAAGTATGTAGGACGTGCTGAGAACGGATTATTTTGCTTACCTTCGGTCGCGCCATTTACGCCGACTTCAATTTGATAAAATACGGTAAAGTCCTCATTTAACGGCGCGTTGCCCTTTATACCTAAACGACTCCAGTTGTTCTCTAGAATAGTGCCACTTTTACCGCTATGAGTTGCACTACCGCTGTCAGAGTGAGTAATAGAGTAATCGATACGACCATAAAACTTATAGGCATCAGCCATAACACTTGGTGAAGCTAACACGGCAGCGGCAAGTAAACTTAGTTTAACTATTTTCATCATCTTCTCTCTTAATGTTTAAATTATTTTAAAGACAGACGACTCCTGGCTCTATGGCGATTAGGAGTCGATGCCCAGAGCAGGATTAGTTGTGTTTATGTTCATCAATTACGCCGTCCTGGCGCATTTGCGTATATAAGATCTCTGCTTGCTTTAAGTAGGTATCCCATGAGTTAGAGCGCTTAGTAAAACCGGTCGCCGCGTAGCTGCCGGTATCACCTGTAGCAGGCAAATCATCAATTAAAAACAGTGAACCGCCCTGCAGCAGATGAGCGTTTAAACCATCTATCATGACGTTAAAACCAATTCGAGCAGGTTCAACGTAATTAATAGATTCATACTTTGATTGACGATAGAACTTCTTTTGCGACGCATCTGTAATCGAAGATTTTTCATCGGCAAAGATTTCATCGTAATGAGCTTTGCTAATTTGCTGAGTATTGGTATCGACAACAATACGTAACATGGCTGTTACGCCAGTCCATTTACCTTTGCCATCAACAAGCTTTTCAGCATATTGATAGAAACGCTCGTTAGTACCCTCGCCATTTATCTGCGCATGAATTTTTGCGGTCAGTGGTACCATAGACTGTTGAATACTGTTTGAAGCACCCGCAACCACATCAATACCTGCATACTTCAAACGATTCGGTTCTTTAAGCTTATTGCCTAATGATGGATCAAAATCTGGATTAAGATCGAAGGTTAGTTTGTCTTGCTCTACCATTAGCTTTTCCATGGTTAGTGCCGACTGCACCCAGGCAGTGCCCTTTTTCTTACCCATAGAGAAGTTATATTCAGACATGCGCTTAGGCACATTTTGGTACAAACGGGTGTAATAGTTTGGTCGGCCGCTTTCATTAAACTCTGCAAATATCACGTTATCTGAGTTTTTAAGCTCGGTAACGATTGCAACACTACCCATGTGTCCCTGACGGAAACGTGCTTCTTGGTAGTAATAATCACCCGTTAATAAACCCAGTTGTGGCTGAATGGACCATTTGAGTTTAAAGTCTTCATTAGCTGTTCCATCTTTTGCACCAACAGCAACATATTCAGGTTGGCGTCCATCAGCACGTGGCAAGCTGTTAATCGCTTCTAAAATGCCGTTTGATGAATAAGTTGCACCAGAAACCGCGTCGATACCTTCATGGCCGTTATTTGCGACAACCTTGGACAGTAGGCGCTCTGCATTTAGGTATAATGATTCAGTTTCTTTATGCGACTTTGTTTTGATATCGACGATATGACCGTTTTTAACTTCAACGGTCAGGGTAATTAAACTTTTTTTACCTTTAGCAGATACATCATGAGTACCGTCAGCGTACTTGCCTTGATCCATCGTTGCTGAACACCCAGCAAGTGTCATAGTCGCGATCAATACAGCGCTGCTCACGAGAGTTTTATTGAATATGTTTAAGGTTTTCATTCTGTCGGCCTTCAATAGTTATTGCATTGAGCTCAGAATAAAACTTTTAAATTTATCCACAATTGCGGTTTTCCGCAATATGGTTTTTTAGTCCTATTTATATGACAGGGTTAACATAACGATAAGTTATTTTTCACTCAAATTACTGCACGTGATATTTATTCAAACATTGCTATCTAAGCCTGAGACTAAAGTGAATAAAATATCAGCCTCGCGTCAATCATACCGATTGCCTATGATGTACTCGTCTGTATCGAGCGGTACTATCTCAAACAGTTATAAATCCAGTCGTTATAAAAGAGTTATATCAGGATTAATTTTTTCCATGTTCGTGATGTCTAATTCGGCTTATGCACAAATACCAAACAATTTGCCTGAAGCGCCAGACTTCACCATCATTAATGTGGACACGAAAGGTAAACCGTATCAGTGTGAAGGTAACGCCGTTATATTAACTGATGAGATAAAAACAAACCTAACAACACTTAAGTATTTTGGTACATCAATAAGTATCGATATATATGACAAAGAAACACAACATTTAGATAAAACATTATGTAACGCGTTAAATGTGATCCAGAAATACCATTATCTTGCATCGAACTACAGTAGTTACCCACACGTCACCAATATTAAAAGCATCAATAATGAGCCAGAGAAAAAGCACACTATTGACCCTAAACTCACTGAGCTTATCGAAGCAAGTATTGACTGGCATGCTAAAACCAATGGCTATTTCAATATTGCATTATCGCCTGTGATTGATCTTTGGCGTGGGCACCGCTATGAATGTAAAGGTGAACAAAAGCAACTGGATAAATGCGGAATTCCTACTAAAATTGAACTACAACAAGCTAAGCAACTCACAAATATCGCGAACATAAGGCTTGATACAACAAACAACACTATACAGATGCAGTCAAGAATGAGCATCGATCTCGGTGGTATCGCCAAGGGCTGGATGGCTGAAATGGTCTACAGGCAATTAAAGCAAGATGGTCTAAAAAACTTTATGATCAACGCGGGAGGCAACATCAGACATTTAGGCGTTCACCCGCAGGGGCGTCAATTTACGACCGCAGTAGAAAACCCAGTATGTAAAAAATATAACAATACACTGCCACAGTGTCAGAGTTTTGAACAACAATTTCATGAGATTATAAGCGGCAATGATATCACAGTAGTGTCCAGTGGTAATTATTTAAGATATTACCGTGTTAATGGCAAAGAATATCACCATATTATTAATCCAAAAACCTTATACCCTAAAGAAACGGGAATATCGACAACAATCGTTATGAACAATAACCAGCTGTTCGCTGATATCATTTCAACGGCTCTTTTTTTGATGCCGATTGACGAAGCCATTAAATATACCAATGAACATGATGATATAGAAGCTGTTTGGTTTTTAAATGAACAAGGCGACAAAGTAGAATCTAAACACTTTGACGGTTATAGATTTAAAACTCACTAGACAATAATTCAAAGTTAATTCAAAGCTGATTGATACATTAAATAAACTTGAAGTAAGCAATGAAGTTAATATATTAACCCGTAAACTAATTATAAAGTTACGGGTTATTTTTTATATAGCGGTTTTCCGTAATCGCAACCAAAGCGTGATTAGCTTCACTTAACGACGCCGTTTCCCCAACATTTAGCGACAAAAGCGTCATAATAGCGCTATAACTCTTATTGAATAACCTACCTGTTGGGCTAAATGATGTTGGTAAAACTAGCTGGTCTAGTAAGCTTAAGTGCTCTTATTTTCTGCTCTATTAGTGATGGTTACGCAGCACAATCGAATCAAGCCATTCCTGTTCGTGTAGGCGTGCTTGCATTTACACATCCAGTTAACGTAGAAAAACGTTGGCAACCGACCATTGATAAATTAGAACGTGACTTAAATCGTCCCTTTGAGCTAGTGGCGTTAACACCGACTCAACTTGACCAAGATGTTGCACAAGGTAAATTGGATTTCTTGATCACCAATGCGTTAACCGCGGTAAGTTACAAAAAGGATTATGGTACTAGCAGCATACTGACCTTGGTGTCTTTAAATAATAAACAACCTGCTCAATCTGTTGGTTCAGCATTAGTTACTCGCGCCGATGTTGATGTTCCGAATATGGAGATGCTCAAAAATTTAAGCGCGGTTTCTACAGATAAACAAGCGTTTGGCGGGTTTCAAATTTTCGCAGGAGAAATGGCAGATAACGGCCTAAACCCGTTTAGTGATTTTGAGCAGCTAAAATTTGTCGGCTTTCCGCAACAGAAACTCCTTAACTTTGTACTCGATGGTGAAGCTGATGTCGCAATATTACCGACTTGTGTCTTAGAGAATGCAATCAACAATGGTGAGATAGCCAAAGGCATGCTACATGTCGTTCTAACTAAAGCACAGCCACAATTTTCTTGTCAAAGTTCGAGTGCTCTTTATCCCTACTATTCATTCTCTAAATTAGGAAAAACAGACCATCTTTTGGCAACTCACGTTGTTCGCTCATTATTAGCAATAAACAAAAATGATGTTGCGGCAACCCTTGGTCGTTATGATTCATGGTCCGCAACAGTCAATGATAGTGATGTCTTTAAACTGTTAAAACAATTACAGCAATGGCCTTTTGTCACCAACTGGACCTCTATTTTTAAGAGTGCGCTCCCCTGGGCTATTGTAATCGCAATCATACTCTTACTCGGTTATATCCATCACTTACGAGTAAAGCGTCTGGTTGTATTACGCACCCGAGATCTACAGGCTGAAGTTGGACAGCATACTCAGACTCAAAAAGCCTTATTAGAGCAAACTAAGCAATTTTATAAGGCGCAGCGCGTGCTATTAACCGGTGAAATGGCATCAGGTATTGCTCATGAGTTAAATCAGCCATTAGCCGGGATCCGTTATTTAACACAGGGTTGTATTTATCGTTTGTCTGATGAACAGTCGGATCTAAAAGAGGCAATGACAAAAGCGATACAGCAAGTTGATAGGGCTCAATCCACCATTAAACGCTTTAGGCACTTCTGCCAGCAACCCAGTGTGATGGCACAATGTAGTCTTAACCAGATTTTGGACGATACATTAACTCTCATGGCCGCTGAGTTTGCCAGAATGCAATTAACACCTGCGATTTACTGTGAGCAAGTTGAGCTCAATGCCGACTCAAGTTTACTTCAGCAGGTTATAGTCAATATTATCCGTAATGCCCTCGATGCTATGGAAAATAGCTGTCAGCCTATGCTTTCTATCTCTCTTATTAAACGAAAGCGCCATGCACTTATTGAATTTAAGGATAATGGTTGCGGCTTAAGCGAAACAGCCCTAGAGCGTCTGTTTTTCCCTTTCGAAACATCTAAAGAGAATGGCTTGGGCCTCGGTATGGTCATCTGTAAGCGCATTATTGAAGAGCATGATGGTCAGATAAAAGCTAAAAATAATTGCAATCCGGGTACTCAACAACAAGAAGCCGGTTTAACCATGACCATCACCCTTCCCATTAAGGAGTCATTAAATGACTAATTTGTATTTAGTAGACGATGATCAGGACGTATTAGACTCACTAACTTGGATGCTAAACGGCCTAGGTTATCAGCCTCAAGGCTTTAACTCTGCTGACGCCTTCTTGCTTCAGGTTGATTTACAACACGCAGGGATTGCAATCTTAGATGTACAGATGCCTGGAATGGATGGCAGCGCGTTACTTAACCATATGACAGCGTCAAAAAGCCCAATCGCAGTGATAATGCTAAGTGGCCACGGAAGTATTGCTATGGCGGTACAGGCAATTCAAAAAGGAGCACTCGATTTTTTAGAAAAACCCGTGGATGGTGATAAATTAGTTACGCTACTTGAGCAAGCGAGCAAGCAAACAGAGCTCAATATGCAGCGTAAAATAGCGAAGCAAGAGCTAACCACTAAATTACAAACGCTAACGCCTAGGGAGTATGAGGTAATGGAGAAAGTGTTGGAAGGTAAGCTTAATAAAGTCATCGCCGCAGAGCTAAATGTCGCGCAGCGGACCTTAGAGCTACACCGTCAAAAAGTGATGCAAAAAATGCAAGTCAGTAACGTGGCGGAGCTTGCTTTTTTAATGGGGAAACGCATCGGTTAATCACTCGATGCATGTTTTACTGAGTCTACTCCCATCTGTTTAGCTCATTAATGATTACACTTAATCAAGCAAAAACCTATGCAATTCGACTACCGGGACTGCGCCTTGATTTCGCCCAGGTGGCACAAAACTCCCAGCCCTTATCTTGGCAGACCAATCCCGCATTATAGCGGCTTTTTTTGGCGAGCAGCCCGCTGCTAGTTTGAATAAGAGCCTCTGGAGTATTAATAGCTTGTTGAGCGATAGAGACGTTATTAGTAGCAGGGGACGTCATAGCGCTTTGTAGGGGAACGGATAGCGGCTTAGGTATATTAGGCTCCGAAAATACCATTAGGCCCAGTAATAACAGTTTAGCGCAAGCATAGTCGCCAACGGGCTTAGTGAACCCTTCAAAAAATAAGACGTTATCTACTACCATCTACACTCTCTTCTTCACTGTCTAATAATAAACTTGCGAATATTAAGCATAACTCAAATAGCAGCAGATTCAACTCATTGATTTACAGATTAACTTTCAATCACGATAACATTTAAGCTTAGAATTTCTTATTTAGCCTATTATGTCATCTCCACTACCGTTTTTTTTATAAGCATCAACATACTCTTGCTTAAGCACACTTAATGTCGCCACATCGCGGTTATTGCGGCTACGGCCATGCAAAGAGGATTCGACAAAAAGTGCAAACCACGCTTCGAGTACGGCACTATTTTCTTTCTCGCCTGCGGCCGACATGGCCAACGCAGCGACTTCAGCGGTACCCAGTTGAAAGTCGCGAGCGCCTTTCCTTAAGGCGTAAGAAGCCGTCGTTTCAGGGGTAAAAGAAAAAAGTGGCAACCCATGTAGGTATTCACTTTTACGAAACATCTTAATAGCTTCGCGCCAGCTGCCATCTAAAACAATAAATAGAGGCCTTTTGCCCGCTTCAAGCTCATTGGGCACAACATGGTCCACTACCGCTTGACCTTCAACGGCATATTCTGACGGAAAGATCACAAACGGTTGATAACAAGGATCATTAATAATCGATAACATCTTGCTATTAGGGTCATTGCGCGACCAAATAAAGGCATAGGTGTCAGGCACGATATCGGCTATTAATCGCCCGCTATTACTCGGTTTAAGCACTTCGTCATCGTACATGATCAACATAAAGGCTAAATCACTCTGAACCTGCTTACGTTCACTACAAGTACAAAGGTGCTCTGCCAATAAACAACGTTGGCAACGAATAACGTTCTTTCCTCTTGCTGTAAACGGACGTGATGAGATCGCTTTTCTGTATTCATACAGATGATGCACAGCATGTTTTGACACATTCATTGTTAGCTAAAGTCCACTATAAAACCGTCCTGAAAACAAAAAAGCCTACTTATTAGCAGGCTTTCGTTATTATACAAATGATAGAGCTACAGTATACGCCTTAACAAGAAATCTGCTTTTAAACGTTTAATGCGTGTCATAATCTTGCGCACGGGCGCAGGGTAATTATGTAACGTCTCTATTTGGCTGTAATGAAATAAACGCTCAGTATGTTCAAGAATATACGACTGTTCTTCAGCAAACTTATCTTTCCAGCAGCCACTATCATCTTGCAATAATAAGCCGTTTTCTAAATCTAACGCCCATGCTCTTGGGTTTAGGTTACTGCCGGTAATTAAATGGCGCTTACCATCTGCACTAATGCCTTTCAAATGGAAACTATTACGACCATCTTTCCAAAGGTGGATATTCAACTGACCGTTTTCTATTGCCCATTGTTGGCGTTTAGCAAACTTCCTAAGTGATTGCTCATACATGTACGGCAATGCACCTATTGTTGAAAACTCCTCTTCTGGTGGAATATAGAAATCGTTTGAGGTTTTATCACCCACTACAATATCAATTTTCTTGCCTTGACGAAGGTGTTTGACGAGTGCTCTAACCAAAATATATGGTGGGTTAAAGTAAGGCGTACAGATAAACAAGGCGTTTTCTGACTCTTCGACTAAACCAACAATAACCTTATTGAGTTTATTGCCTTTGCGCCCGAGCCCAACTAATGGCGTGACACGGTTACCAATTTGTGTTTCAGCAAACTGATATTTAGCTTTTGAAAGACGATGTTTAAGACTACTAACCTCAGCTTTACTCGGTAAATGTTCGGTTTCTTTTGGCTGAGTTAACGAACTCACCGCAACATCGTTAGCTAAATAGGTTTGGATCATTTCACGCATACTACGAGCAAGCTCTGCAGACTCGATCACGTGATAACGATCAAAGCGGTACTTATCATCTTGATGCAGATAGATATTATTAATACTCGCGCCGCTAAAAATAACCGCATCATCTATAACAAAACCTTTCAGGTGAAGTACACCCATAAATTCCCGAGACTTAACCGGCACACCTAAAATCTCAATCGGGTGCTCTGCCGACTCAATCACCTTACGGTACATAAAGTAGTTCCCGCCATCGCCTTTATGACCAATAAGACCACGGCGAGCACGGTGAAAATCAACGAGTACTTTAATATCGAGTAGAGGATTTTGCTGTTTAGCATCCATTAATGCTGCAAGGATCTCTCGACCGGCCTCATCATCTTCTAGATAGAGTGCTGCGATATAAATAGAATGCGTTGCGCTTGCAATTCGAGATAACAATTCAGCTTTTAACGCTTTAGGCGTCAATAGCCATGAAAGCGAATCTGGTTGTAGCGGTATGCCACCTAGCTTATTCAGCAAGGCTCTCTCCTTAATAATGCTGACCATCTTTATAATATGTGCTCGGTTCAAGCTGTCTGAACATCACTATGACATGTTCTAGCCCCGGATAAGCCGTTAAAATGACTTCACGGATAACCTGTTGTGCACGATGGTGTGTTTGAGGATCTTTAGGAAACCATAACACCTCGACTTGAGCAATATCGTTGACTTTTTGGCCATTTCGATAGTTGCTACTGTGGATCCAATCGAGAATGAAAGATTCTTTTTTTGCCTGACATATATCGGCTAATGCCTCAAGTAAGTTATTACTTAGTGTTGCGACTACTGTTTCTGGTAATCCGCTAACTCTTATATGTGGCATAAAGATCCTCCTAGATAAGGGCATAGAAATTACCGATTTAAGTGTCTTTGGGCAAGGCTTTTCTATCAATATCGGTCTCTAACACCAGATTTTGGCGGCTTCTTGTGCGGTTAGCCAAATAATTAGTCAGTTTAATGTCATAAAATAACGTCACAATACCCTCAATAAGCCCTGCTGTTTGCCGCATGAGTCACTGATAAGCGCTAAGGAGTTTGCTAATATAGCGGTTTTTTTATCAACGAGAAAAACTGATGAACATAAAAACGCTGCTTACTTTACTTGGTGTGCTTCTCGGCGCGTGGGCTATTTTTCATTTTAAAGCACAACTTGGATTATTAGTGCTGCCGCTGTTTTTTGGGTTAGTTTTGTTTGTGACCCTAAGGTTATATCGACTCATGGAAAAAGACGAGCCAACCGACAACGATTAACCTGTTACCGAGTATGCTAACAACAATGTGTTTTATAATGTAGCCTGAGATGAAAGTAAGGGAAATTTTTTGAAACAACGCTTTTCTGAGTTCATTTTTAATGAGTACGTCTTTCATTAAAAGTTTTTCATAGCTCGTTTTGAGGATATGTTTTTCATAGTCTGTTTTTAAGGATCTTGTTTTGAGTATACGCTTTTTCCATACTGCAGTAATTGGCACAGCTTTAACCTTGTGCACGAGTTCACTCTCAGTATTTGCTAACGACTACCTAGCAAATATTATCAAGGTTATTGAGCCTATAACCTCACAAACAGCCATCGTTGTCAGCCCTTTAAGTGGCTCAGAGTTAACCTATCGCAAAGATGCTGATAGGTTATTTGTTCCTGCGAGTACCATGAAACTGTTAACGGCAGTCTCTGCTTCTTCAGCTTTAGGCAAAGAGTTTATCTTTAACACACAAATAGATTCATTTGTTGGCATAAACAACAATCGTATCGAAGGCGATGTATTCTTACGATTTGATGGTGATCCAACCCTTGAATCCAGTGATTTAAGCATGCTATTCAAACAGCTCAAACAGCAAGGGTTAGAGCATATCGATGGCAACCTCTATTTAGTTGGTGATCAAACCGAAACGTTACACGCTCCCGGTTGGGTGTGGGATGATTTAGGGATTTGTTACGCAGCGCCTGTCTCACGTTATATTATCAATAAGAATTGCATTAACGCCAAATTATCTCCTTCTCTTGCAGATAACAAAGCAAAACTAACATTTAGCCAGTTTGAGCCGGTTTCTATCGCAAGTACCGCTGTATTTGACAAAGTTGGCAACCAGCCATTTTGTGAATTGAACCTACAACGCCAGCAAAACAATCAATTCATTATCAGCGGGTGTTATCAGGGGCAAAGGCCATTAAAGCTTGCTATCGCGGTCTCTGAACCTGCGCTTTATGCACAAAGAACCATTTCAAATATCTTGAATAATGCAGGGATCAGTTTAAAAGGTAACGTGCTACTGACAGATAAGCGCCCTGCAAATACCTTATTACTCGCTGAGCATCAATCTAAGCCGCTTTCTGAGCTTATTGAGACGATGCTGCTTAATTCTGATAACTTGATAGCTGATAGTCTTTTAAAGCGTCTAGGGCAGTACACCTATGGCGTGCCAGGTTCATTTGTAAATGGCAGTGCAGCTATGAAGCAAGTTCTCTCTCAGCAAGGAATCAATTTATCCACTGCAAACATTGTCGATGGTTCTGGTCTATCTCGTTATAACTTATTAAGTGCTGCTCATTTAGCTCAAGTATTATTGCTGATTAAAAGGGATGAACGACTTAATTATCTTATCGAGCAACTGCCTGTCGCTGGTATGAGTGGCACCCTTAAGTATCGCTCTGGCTATACGCAAGCACCATTAAAAGAGCACGTGCTCGCGAAAACAGGCTCAATGAAAGGGGTTGTTAATTTAGCCGGTTTTATCAAGCAAGATGGTGAACTTAAAAGTGTATTTGTGATCTTAGAAAATGGCCAAAGCCCAGTAGTTAAAGAAAATGAACTTTCACCGTTTAATGTACTACTTTTACAATCGTTAATGCAGCAAAGCCTATCAAGCAACACAGAAGTTGCTCCCAGTAGCAGTACCGGCGCACTATAGTGTTATTCTGAGTAGCTAATTATTATTTTGTTTAGATTGCTTAGATAGAGATAAATTTAAGAATAAAAATGCCACTAAAAAGTGGCATTTTTATCAAAAGCTGGATGTAATATTGCTTTTATTAAAACAAGCTTTCATCCATTTGCATAATTGAAATATCACCCATCCTCACTTGTGATAGATGGTAATCCGCTTTAGCTAATAACTTATCGAAGTAAAAACGACCTAGATGTGCTTTTTGTTGTTTAAAGCTTTCATCTTCATGATCATGAGCGGCATCACTCATCGCTAACCAGAAACAGCCATAAAGTGCATAACCGAATGCATCGAGATAATCCACTGCACATGAATTAATCAATGCCGGTTGACTAAGCTTATGGTCATTAACCTGATTAGCCACTTCAACAAGCGCTTCCAGCAGCGCTAGCGCCTTGGCTTTATCTGCATCTGCAACGTGCTGGTAACCGTTAATATTGGTCACTTGTTCCGCGACAAATTCCGTTAAGGCTGCAACATTATCACCAGTAACCTTACGACCTAAGAAGTCTATCGCTTGAATGCCGTTAGTACCTTCGTAGATCTGTGCAATTCGTGTATCTCGAACTAATTGCTCAATGCCTGTTTCACGGATATATCCATGACCACCAAACACCTGCTGAGCCATAATCGCAGCATCAAGCCCACGATCACTTAAAAATGCTTTCGATACCGGTGTTAATAGACCTACATAACGACTTGCTTTGGCTTTAGCATCGCTATCTTCTGAATACTTGGCTAAATCGAGCTGTTGCCCTGTATATACGGAAAGGGCTCGTCCAGCCTCAGTAAGTGTACGAATAGTTAACAGCATGCGTCTTACGTCGCCATGGACAATAATCGGGTCGCTTGTTGCGCCTGTAGGCGAACCACCAGCAGCAACACCTTGAACGCGCTCTTTGGCATAATCTGCAGCCATTTGATAAGCCGCTTGTGAGGTGCCTAAACCTTGAATACCAATGGCTAAACGTTCATAGTTCATCATAGTAAACATACAGACTAAACCACGATTTGGCTTGCCGATAAGATACCCTTCAGCGTCATCAAAATTCATTACACACGTTGCAGAACCTTTAAGCCCCATCTTGTGTTCGATAGAACCGACAGTCACGCCATTGGCTTCAGCTAGAGTATTGTCCGCATTCACTTTAATCTTTGGCACTAAAAACAATGAAATGCCATTAGAATTAGGCAATTTTGCGAGAACGAGATGAATGACATTCTCGGTCAAATCATGGTCCCCCCCCGTAATAAAGATTTTACTACCCGTAATCTTGTAGCTGCCATCATCATTAGGAACGGCCTTAGTCCTAATATTACGTAGATCCGAGCCCGCTTGAGGCTCTGTCATGTCCATGGCCCCTGCCCATTCGCCGCTGTACATCATAGGCAGATACTGCTGCTTAAGCTCTTCGCTGCCGTGAGCATGAATGGCAAGAGACGCTCCGGCCGTTAGAGAGCCATAAAGGGTAAACGCGTTACATGCGCTATAGGCCATTTCGTCAACGAGTACGCCAAGCATCTTTGGCATGCCCATGCCGCCGAGTTCAGGATCGCCACAAAGCCCCACCCAACCGCCTTCGGCATATTGGTCATATACCGCTTTATAGCCATCAGGTGTGATC
The DNA here is from genome assembly GCF_052977045.1 of Shewanella sp. 125m-7. Taxonomy (NCBI): domain Bacteria; kingdom Pseudomonadati; phylum Pseudomonadota; class Gammaproteobacteria; order Alteromonadales; family Shewanellaceae; genus Shewanella; species Shewanella sp. 125m-7. Next base: position 63,893 of record NZ_JBRILQ010000019.1, on the reverse strand, counting down.
ACCTTATCAGCTTCGTGACGTACACCTTGCTCATCACCACTGCGGTTAATAGGATGGATCAATTCGCGGCTAATCTTATCTGCTTCATCTAAAATTGCTGCTGCAGTATCCATATCGACAGATTCTGCCATTGCTGGCATTTCAGACCAAGTTTTTGGGGCGTCAAAGACTTTCTCAAGTAGAAAACGCATCTCAGCTAACGGGGCATTATACGGGTTCATATAGGGCTCTTAAACAGTAGATTAAAACAGTTGTTTCAAATCTATCAGAAGTCGCAGCAAATGACACCCTTTTAGCGTAAATCTTTTAGCTTACTTGCATTCGTATTTACCTTATTTGTCACCTTAGTTTTATCGACAACTGAGAGTCAACATTAAAGGTCGACATATTCCCCCCTCTTGTATTGCGACTGAACAATTTGCTTCAGCTTTCTATGAGACAAATATCATTCCATGTTTAAATACTATATCTTTGCAATCATTGACTAATATTTAATTATCGGTTTCGACTAACGCTACCTTTTGCTATGGGGCCAACATGATCACTGCGTATTGCTACGAACATCAGCAAATCACAACAACAACTCTTAATATTGACCAGCCTTTACCTGAAACAACAATATGGCTAGATATTTATCGCCCCATTGAAGCTGAAAGGCTTTGGTTAGCCCAATTTTCAACAGATAAGGTTCCAGATCGGGAAGATAGGAATGAAATTGAGGCATCTTCGCGTTTTTACCAAAACAAAGATGGTTTACACGTTAACTCCTTATTTAGCCAAAAGTCAGGACAAACGCTAAGCTCGGTTAATATTTACTTTAACCTTAGAGAACAACTATTGCTCACCATGCGAGATGATGATGAGCGATTAATAGACTCATTATTAACAAAGCTTCAAAAATCAGCAGAACCACTTATCACGCCACAGCAACTATTCATCCAGCTTTTCAAAATGAAAGTTGACCATTTAGCCGATCTTATTGAAGAGGTCTACAGTGCTTTGGAAAATGTTGGCCACGAAGTTTTCGAAAAAGATCAAATCGATAATGTGTTTAAGCTAATCACAATAAGAGAAGACACCAATGGTAAGATCCGCTTAAACCTACTCGACACTCAGCGAACGTTAAACTATATGTTACGTGATTATCAAAATAAACTGTCTAACAATGAAACAAAAGATATCAGTAATATGTTGTCTGATATCGCGTCGTTAATACCACATACTCAGTTCCTTTTTGAAAAAATAAACTTTTTAATGGACGCCGCCATGGGCTTTACGGGGTTACAGCAAAATAAAATCAGTAAAATCTTCTCTGTCGCAGCGGTAGTGTTTCTCCCTCCAACGTTAATCGCAAGTACCTACGGTATGAACTTTGACAATATGCCAGAGGTACATTGGCATTATGGTTACCCCTGGTCCATCGCGCTTATGTTTGCCAGTGCAGCAGCAACCTTTGGTTTTTTCAAATTAAAGCGTTGGTTATAGTCGCTTTATTGTAAAGAATCACGTTTAAAATCAGCGTGTTTTAGATGCAAAAACGCCACGTTTAATGGTGGCGTTAATGACTAGTGTTATAAGGCTAGTGGCAAGAATTGTAACAACTGCAGAGAAGACAGGAGATGAAACTCGCTAAATTATTCCAAGTATTAAGCAAACTTGCTTCTGAAAGCGAAGTAAACGGCTCCGACTAAACAAAGACCTGCCCATAGATAATCTAACTTTAACGGCTCTCTTAAGTAAAATACCGAGAACGGGACAAATACCATCAAGGTAATCACTTCTTGCAGAATTTTTAACTGTCCGACATTTAACTCCGTATAGCCAATTCGATTAGCAGGAACTTGAAGTAAGTATTCAAACAGCGCAATCCCCCAGCTAATGAGTGCAGCAATAATCCATGGTTTGTTGTTCAACTCTTTTAAGTGAGCATACCAGGCAAATGTCATAAAAATATTGCTGCAAACAAGTAAAGAGATACTGATAAAAATGGGATTCATGGCCGATTAGACTCACGCTATAGGCTCATCAATTGACATCACTGATGAGTGGTATTGAAAATGATGGCGCATTCTACTGATAGGCATTTAAGACGTAAATCTTTATTTATTAAATCTATTGAAAAGCGAAGATAGAGCTCCTGCGATCTACATTTTTGGCACGTAAAAAAGCCCGGTTACACCCGGGCTTAACGTTAAAAGTTAGATCTCGATAATTAATCTAGAACAAAGATGTTGCTACTGTCATTTAAGCTAAGCACGCCAATGCATTGATTTTCACTATCCGTTACCATCATTCGGTCACCAATCGTCCAGAAATCTGCTGTGTACAGTTCATTTTCGCCTAGTGTCGCATAGTTATTACTTAAGTTTGCTTGACCAGAATCATAGTCTACCCAGTATAAGTTGTATGGCGTTGTTGACGTATTTGCTACGATAAACTCCGGAGCATATTCAGACTCTCTAGTATATGGCACAGCAAGATCACAACTTCCCATCTCTGCCGTTGCTTCGGGAATTTCAACCACATCAACAGCGTCAACAACATGCTCAGCCTTGATCTCAAACTGGTTGTTTTCATCATTCAAAATAGCGATACTGAGACAATTATCGGTTTTATCCGTTAGCATCACTCTCTCGCCAATGTACCAGTATTCAGGTGTAAAGCTATCACCTTGTGCTAACGTCATGTATGAACCACCTGATTTATCAGCTGTTGTGGTACTTAACCAATACACTTTAACTTCTGTATCTGTAGTATTTGTTATCGCCACGTCTTTAGCATAATCATAAGAAGTACGGTAGGTTTCTGCCAGACTACAAGTGCCGAGTATTCCCTTCTCTGGCCAATGTGGTAGATAAGGTTCTTCAATTGCATTTAAAGGCTGCTGCTCAGGCAACGAAACACTGCAATCATTTCCTGCACAAGCTGAAAGATATAGGTCGACAATATCACCGCCCACAAAGTCAGAACCAATGGTAATGAAGTATTGACCGGCAACTGGGGAATCTATAATACAAGTTTCTTCATTCGAGTCAGCCGTTTCAGAAAGACAAGTAACTTGTGAAGTTAAACTTGGGTGTGCAGCAGAAGCATAGTTAACCCACATATCAACATTACCCGAACCGCCTTGGGTGCTGAACTTGAGTGAGTCAGTTCCATCTTCAACCTCAACTGAGTATAACCAGCCTCCTCGACCGTTAATCGAGGCATATTCGCCTAATGATAATGCAGTATCACTGGCGGCAAATTGTTCAGTCAGTGTTTGTTGGTACCAAGTCACGAACTCTTGCTGGTGACTACTGGCGATTTCTTGCAATAAAGTATTAAATGCATCCCAGTTACCCGCACGCATTTCAGTCAGCATAGAGGTAACACGAGCAGGCTGGGTTTCAATCAAAAAGGCTACGGCTAATTTACCCCACGAATAGCTATTACTCTCACCGTCAAAGATCTGTTGTAAAGTGTAAGTCGCGTCTTCATTGGCAGTTACAATACTTTGGTATTGTTTTTGATAGAAGGTACCTATGTATTCAGCTAAGCCCTCGCTCCACCACGCCATATCTGATTTATATGCGCCTTCTTTGTTATACCGGGCATCCAACGCATGAATATACTCATGGCTTAAAGAGCGAATAACATTACGTCCACCGCTCCACTCTAGCGCGTTAAAAGTGAGAATAGTTGAGTCATGCCACCACTCAGTTGGAGAGGTTTCGAAATAAATCCCGCTTGAGTTACTCGTATCAAAAAGATGCTCTGCCCAAGCAGCGTAATTTGATAAGCTACTAAATATATTGATGTTAGTCACTTCATTCAAATCATTATCTACCGGTATACCAAACTCTGGGGCAATGTTAGCGCCGAGTACAGTGTCGAAACTTTGCTTAGTTTCAGTCACAATGTCACAAGCTTCTTGTACTTGTGTTGCCGTTAAACTTTGGCTGCGGATCCTGACTGACTCGTTACACAAAAGGCTCTGCTGAAATAATGATGTTGTAGCAAGAATAGATGCATCGATTGTCGGTTTATCAGAATTAGCATCAACAACAATATGATAACGACCAGGTTGAATATCATCGATTATGCACGTTTCGTTATAATCTGAAGCATTGTAAGAAACACAGTCAAACTCGCCATTCTCACCTGTAGTTGCTGTGCTTTCGTAACGAACATAAATATCTGGATCGCCTAAACTCTCATTTTCAATACCGCTAAATAAGCTGATCAACAATGTTGGAGCAGCGGTATCAACATCAACATAAAAAGAAAGCGGTTCATTGGTATTAATATGCTCTTTTACAGAGTCTAACGTTAACGCTTCGCCGATCACGGTTTCAACTGGTGCAGGGCTTGGCTCAATGAGCTCTAACACTTCGTCTTTAGGCTCACTACCGCAAGCTGATAAACTAAGTGCGACCACTAAACTTAGTGGTTTTAAAATATGGGTGCGGCTAACACTCCTTGTTTGGTAACTATGGTTCATATCCACTCCTAACACTGTTTTTATTTTTTTGATGGCTGTTCGAATAGATGAAATACCCTTTCAGCTATCCAAATGTTTAACGCAACAAAAATGTAACAAATGATATACAATATTCAAAGTGAAACGATTTCAACTTGAATTGAAGTAAATAGGCAAATATCAAACATAAAAAAGGCCGCAACGAAAAATTGCGGCCTTTAAATGAACCCAATGAACGACTCTAGGTCAATGGGTAAATATACAGTAATGCTTACCACATAAGATCGTCTGGAATAACATAATCAGCATACGGATCATCTTCTACAACAATCTTTGTATTATCTTCTTGAGTCCAGAGGTAACCAACCCAAGCTGGTACAAGATGGTTTACTCGTTCAGCCAACTTATGAGGTACTAAGTAGCTGTTCTCTTCGTGTCTAATAATACCTAGGTGACCGTTAAGCAATTCACCTTGCATTTTCTCATTCACATAGAGTGAGTAGATCTTATTCTCAAAAGTGAAGTTAAACTTAATTTCAGCATCTTTTGGCGGCTTAATAACACAATTTTTAAATTCTGTTACTAATCCACGTACTAAACCTTTCTCAGACGCTTCTGCAAAACGTTGCTCGTTCAGTTGCTTATCTTTATCAATCTGAGCTTGTTTTTTCACTGCGATTTCTTGTTTAAGCCCTTCTGAACCATCGTCAACTTTGGCTTTTCGATCACGGCGCTTCTGTGTTTTAGTATCTCTAACTTTTTGCTTACTGACTAAACCAGCTTTTAACAGCTGCTCTTGAAATGGATTTGCCATATCTATAAATCTCTAATTTAACGATTACTCTTAATCGACTTATTCTTTTACATAATTGCGTTTAGCTAATTGGCCAATCTCGGCCATAGCAGCGCCCGCACCACCAAGTGACCAACCACCATCAACGGGCAATACAGTACCTGTAATATAAGATGCCATGTCGGATGCTAAAAACAGTGCCGCATTGGCAATGTCATTACAACTGCCGTTACGCCTTAAAGGCACACTTTTGGCTACATGAGCTTGTAATTCTGCGGTTGGGGCTAATCTATCAAAACCCTCTGTGCCAGCAATAGGTCCTGGCACAATAGAGTTAATCCTAATGCCGTTACAACCCCATTCTATCGCAAGGGTTTTGGTTAACATATCCACCCCAGCTTTTGCGGCGCAAACATGTACCTGCATCGGCATCGGAACGTAAGCTTGTGGTGCAGAGATCTGGATAATTGCACCACCTTGTTGCTTCATCAATGGGTAAGCCTGCTTAAGCACTTGAAAGCTGCCTAACAAGTCAATATCCATAACCGACTTAAAGCCATTCTCTGACAGTTTTTCAGCCGATGAGGGAAAATTACCGGCTGCGCCACTAACAAGCACATCAATATGTGCAAACATGGTTTCTATTACAGAAAAGCCTTGTTTTAAGGCTTCAAGATCTCTGACGTCGAAACGAACGCCAAAATGCTTACCATTTGGATTCGCTTGTTTTAGTTGCTCTACAGCCGCAGCCACTTTATCTTCACTGCGGCTCGCAACAGCAACATTAGCACCCGCTTGAGAGAAATGAACAGCGATACCTAGGTTTATACCACTGGTACCACCTACAACGACAACATTCTTTCCTTGATAGCTAAACATTGTATCTTCTCTCCTTAGGCCTATTTTAAATCAATCATCATCAATCTAAAACCTAACCTACAAGCCAAAAACTGATTATGCAATCGTTTGATGAATTGCTTGTAAAGCTTTTAGTGGATCTGCAGCTTTTGTAATTGGACGGCCAATGACTAAATAATCTGAGCCGGCAGCTAACGCTTCAGGCGGAGTCATCACTCGGTGTTGATCCCCTTTATCTGCTCCAACCGGACGAATACCCGGAGTTATCAACTTGAAATCTTGGCCAAACTTGGCTTTCAATAAGCTTGATTCTTGCGCTGAACAGACCACGCCATCAAGCCCTGCTTGTTTAGTCAACGCCGCTAAGCGTAAAACATGTTCTGATGCAGGAACATTGATGCCAAGCAATTTAAGTTCTTCATCGCTCATTGAGGTTAAAACAGTAACGGCAATAAGCAAAGGTGCGTTATCACCATATTGTTCAAGCGAGCGTTTAGCCGCTTCCATCATTGCAAGACCACCAGATGCATGAATGTTGGTCATCCACACACCAAGCTCTGCGGCAGCGGCAACCGCTTTAGCTACCGTATTAGGGATATCGTGAAATTTAAGATCTAGGAATAACTCAAAACCACGGTTGTGGATATCGGTCACTAATTGAGGCCCAAACAGAGTAAACATCTCTTTGCCGACTTTAAGACGGCACATATCTGGGTCTAATTGATCAATAAGCTGCAAAGCATCATTTTTATTATCATAGTCTAGGGCAACTAAAATAGGCTTGTCAGTCATTCTTTCTCCAATCGCTTTGCGGGTTAATAGCTGTTTTATGATTTAAAAATCAAAGCATGACGGTTATTCGCCGTCTAAACCTCTGATCCTTTTTATGCTGCCCCAATGTTTACATGAGGGACAGTGCCAATATAGCCTATGGGACGGGAAGCCACACTCTCTGCAGCGATACCCAGGTCTATATTTGATTTGTTGTTCTACAAGCTGCTCAAGCATCGTCAAACTTTGCTTTGCTTGTCCTTCTTCAGCTTGTAGTAGCTGCATTTTCATTAGGTGCTGGAAGCTTTTCATTGTTGGATGCCTGATTAAGCCTTCCATGATCAATTTTTCCGCATCCTTAGGGTGTCCTTGTTCAATCATATGTTGAGCAAGGGTAATCGTAATACTGGCACCAGCCCCATTCTCTATCGCTTCTCTGAGGAGTTCTTGGTAGCCGGCACTATCGTTGGTAATGAGGTAAGCTTGCTTTGCTATCGCTAACGCATCAGGTAATAGATCAATATCAGTATTTAATAATTTTTCGATAGTTTGTTTGCACGCCTTGAACTCATCTTGTTTCAAGTATTGGTCTGCTAATGCTAATAGCGCGCGAGCACATTGATCGTCTTGTTTAATCGCAAGCTGCAGACTTTTAATTTTTAATGCTTGCTCTTCAGCTTCATCCGCTAATTCGCAATAGAAATGCGCGGTGTCATGCTTTAGCTCTTGTTGGCGTTTACGCTTCAACTTCTTAATAATATCGATCGCTTTTTGCCAGTCTTTGGTAACTTGATAAATAGCGATAAGGTGAGTTTCAGCTTCTTGACTGTGATCATCTTGATTGACAAGGTTGATAAAAATTTCTTCCGCCCTGTCATAAAAACCAGCAGCTAAGTAGTCCTTACCCAATTCCATCATGGCTAAGTCACGCTGCTCAGTCGTTAAGCTTGGTCTGGCAATGAGGTTTTGGTGAATGCGGATAGAGCGATCAACTTCGCCTCGTTTACGAAATAGTGAACCTAGGGATAAGTGAGTATCAATCGTGTCATCATCAACGTCTAACATGCTGATAAACAGGTCAACAGCCTTATCGGATTCATTCGACAGTAGAAAGTTAAGCCCGGTGAAATAGTCACGGCTCAACTGCTTTCTTTGATTTGTTTGTTTTTGCCTGACACTTCTGCGCCCCATATACCAGCCATAACCGGCTGCTATAGGAAGAAGCAGAAAGAGGATCTCTAACATATTAAGCGTCTACTTCTTTATCATTACTTTGTTTAACAGCCGTGGCTTTCGATTCCGCTATTTGCTGATGCTCTTGCTTATCTTCTGCATTTGCGAGTTTTTTATTTGCGCGGCGCAGGGCTAACTTAAGTCCGGCGATATGGTACAGAGCAAAAATCCAGCTCACTAAAAAACCAGCCATAAATACACATGCAAGCACAACAGGTAATCTAAACTCGCCTTGAGCAACAAAGTAACTAATCGTCACCACTTGTTCATTACGAGCACCAAAAATAAGCGCTAAGAAAAAAAATATAGCGACTAAAAAGGCAATGATAAATGACTTCACGTTAAGCTCCATGAACGCGTAGGTATGCTTTGATTATCTAAGAAAAATAGCGAACTAGCTAGCTATACCTAAGTTTTAGATATAAAAAAGCCTCCTAATGGAGGCTTTTAATACAATGTAAATTACGCGTTGATTGCATCAACACGTTCGCGCAGTTCTTTGCCTGGCTTAAAGTGCGGTACGTACTTGCCTTCCAATTCAACTGATGAACCAGTCTTTGGGTTACGGCCAGTGCGTGGTGCACGATAATGAAGTGAGAAACTACCAAATCCACGGATCTCTATACGATCTCCAGCTTCTAATGTATCGGCCATTTGCTCCAACATTTCTTTGATAGCGGCTTCCACTTCTTTCGCAGACAGCTGCGACTGCCTAGTGGCAAGTTTTTCGATTAGTTCGGATTTAGTCATCCTGTACCCTCTATTATCAAGCCAAACACAGTCACCTTTTAGGGGTGCATGCACCCCTGAACTTCAAGGCGATTATTTACGAGCTGCTTTGAACGCTTCAGCCATAGCACTGCTCATTACAGCGTCATCTTGACTGTTCAAGCTAGCCATTGCTTCTTTCTCTTCAGCTTCATCTTTCGCACGGATAGATAGGCTGATAGTGCGGTTCTTACGATCCACACCCATGAACTTAGACTCGACTTTGTCACCTACAGCGTAAACTGTTGATGCATCTTCGATGCGCTCACGAGAGATATCTGAAACGCGAAGGTAACCTTCAACAGTCTCAGCTAGTTCAATTGTAACACCTTTTGCGTCAACTGCAGTAACAACACCATGTACAACTACACCTTTCTTCTTATCAGCAAGGTATGCGTTGAATGGATCGTCTTCAGTTTGCTTAACGCCTAAACTGATGCGCTCGCGCTCTGGGTCTACAGAAAGAACTACAGCGTGGATTTCGTCGCCTTTCTTGTATTCAGAAACTGCATCTTCGCCAGTACCGTTCCAAGAAATATCAGAAAGGTGAACTAGACCGTCGATGCCGCCGTCAAGACCGATGAAGATACCGAAGTCAGTGATTGACTTGATCTTACCAGAAACCTTGTCGCCCTTGTTGAAACGCTCTGCGAAATCATCCCATGGGTTAACTTTACATTGCTTAAGACCAAGAGAGATACGACGACGCTCTTCATCAATGTCAAGAACTAGAACTTCAACTTCATCACCTAGGTTAACAACCTTTGATGGGTGGATGTTCTTGTTAGTCCAATCCATTTCAGAAACGTGAACAAGACCTTCAACGCCTTCTTCGATTTCAACGAAACAACCGTAGTCAGTTAGGTTAGTTACGCGACCAGTCAAACGTGTGTTTTCTGGGTAGCGCTTGCTGATTTCTAACCATGGATCTTCGCCAAGTTGCTTAAGACCTAGTGATACGCGTGTACGCTCACGGTCATACTTAAGAACTTTAACGTTGATTTCGTCACCAACATTAACGATTTCAGATGGGTGCTTAACACGCTTCCAAGCCATATCAGTGATATGTAGAAGACCGTCAACACCACCAAGATCAACGAATGCACCGTAGTCAGTAAGGTTCTTAACGATACCCTTAACTGCTTGACCTTCTTGAAGGTTCTCAAGAAGAGCATCACGCTCTGCACTGCTTTCTGATTCGATAACTGCACGACGAGAAACAACAACGTTGTTACGCTTCTGGTCAAGCTTGATAACTTTGAATTCTAATTCTTTGTTTTCTAGGTGAGCAGTATCGCGAACTGGGCGAACGTCAACTAGAGAACCAGGTAGGAATGCACGGATACCGTTTAATTCAACAGTGAAACCGCCTTTAACCTTACCATTGATGATACCGATTACAGTTTCAGCATCTTCGTACGCTTTTTCTAGAACGATCCAAGCTTCGTGACGTTTAGCTTTCTCACGAGAAAGTTGAGTTTCACCGAAACCATCTTCAACAGAGTCAAGCGCAACATCAACTTCATCGCCAACAGCAACTTCTAGAGCGCCTTGAGCGTTCTTGAATTGTTCAGCTGGGATTGGGCTTTCAGACTTAAGACCTGCGTCAACTAGTACCATACCGTTTTCGATGGCTACAACTACACCACGTACGATAGAACCAGGACGGAATTCAAGTTCATTAAGGGATTGTTCAAATAGATCAGCAAAAGATTCAGTCATGTTTAAGTTACTTTCTTTAATAAACCACGGACCATCCTGGACGTGGAGTCAGTATAATAATTCATCTCATCCATGTGACGAATAGTTAAGTACCTGCTTACGCAGGCACTTGGAGCTTTTGATGAATATGCGTTAGCGCTAAGTCCAACACATCTTCAATATTAATGTTAGTCGTATCGATAATAAGTGCGCCTTCGGCAGGCACCAAAGGAGCGACACTACGATTCATATCGCGGTCGTCACGCTCTTTTATCTCAGACAAAAGTTGATCGATATTAACATCGAAGCCCTTGTCCTGCAACTGATTATAGCGTCTTTGCGCCCTTTCTTCTGCCGTCGCCGTTAAATACAATTTGGCTGGTGTAGCTGGAAATACGATCGTTCCCATATCTCGACCATCGGCAATCAAGCCCGGCGCTTCTGCAAATGCGCGCTGGCGACGCAGTAACGCTTCCCTAACTCGTGGGAATGCCGCTACTTTCGATGCCGCGTTAGAGCACTCTTGACTTCGTATCGTCGTAGATACGTCCTCGCCCTCTAATACGACTTTAATTCCTTTACCTTCTTTACCCGTCACAAATTGCACATCCAAGTGTGCAGCAAGTAACGTTAATGATTCTTCGTTATCTAGTTCTACGTTATGATGAATAGCGGCTAACGCTAATACACGGTAAATCGCACCACTGTCGAGTAACTTGAAGCCTAACTTCTCAGCAAGTAACTGACTAATAGTACCTTTTCCCGCACCGCTTGGGCCGTCAACAGTGACAACAGGCGCCCTTTCTGACATAAAATCCTCCACAAGAAATTCCATCTTCCTTGATATAACCGAAAAATGAGCGCGCGTATTATAAACCATGTAACTTTAGAAAGCGGCAAAAACTTCAAATATTCGGGAACTCGGTTCAGCAACGATTCAGGTTAACCACGGCTAACCTGAATCAATTCGCAGCTTGTAGGACAGTGCGCTTATTTGGCCAGCGCAGTGAATTGATTAAAATAATCGGGGAATGTTTTAGACGTACATTCAGGTTCGTTGATGGTGATGCCGCAATCAGCAAAGGCCAACATCGAAAAACACATCGCCATTCGGTGATCGTTATAAGTATCGATTGCAGCAGTATTTAGGACTGCTGGTGGCGTCACGCTAATATAGTCATGCCCTTCATCGACAATCGCGCCAACTTTTCTAAGCTCTGTAGCCATTGCTGCTAAACGGTCTGTTTCTTTAATACGCCAGTTATAAATATTACGAATATGAGTGGTACCACTGGCAAACAATGCCGTTGTTGCTATGGTCATCGCGGCATCTGGAATATGGTTCATATCAAGGTCCACAGCGGTGAGTTTAGCTTGGCGCGCGATGATATAATCATCTCCCCATTCTATCTCAGCGCCCATTTGCTCGAGCACATCAGCGAACTTCACATCGCCTTGAATACTGAGTTTACCAACGCCGGTCACCTTCACTTCACCTCCTTGAATCGCACCAGCTGCGAGAAAGTAAGAGGCTGATGAAGCGTCACCTTCAACTAATACTTTGCCAGGGGATACATAGTGTTGACCCGCTTTAATGGCAAATGATTTGTAGTCGTTGTTTGTCACATTCACGCCAAACTGCGCCATCAGTGCCAAGGTAATATCAATATAAGGTTTTGAAACCAGCTCTCCTTTAATATGAATGTTCACATCGCCTTGTGCTAACGGTGCAACCATTAACAGCGCAGTTAAAAACTGGCTGGAGAGGTCACCGGCTATCTCGACATTTCCACCGTTTAGACCCGTTGAAGTAATTTTCAGCGGTGGAAAACCGTCATTTTTGAGGTAATGAACGTCAGCACCAAGTTGACGTAACGCATCAACTAAATCACCAATAGGCCGTTCTTCCATACGAGGCTCACCCGTTAACGTGAACTCGCCTTGGCCCAATGTCAATGCCGCGCATAAAGGGCGCATAGCAGTGCCTGCATTACCTAAAAACAGGGTTTGTGACTCACTCGCATTTAAAGGACCCGCTAAGCCATCTAATTCACAAACGGTGTTGTTATCCGATAAACGATAATTGACGCCGAGTTGCTTAAGTGAGGCCAACATATAACGAATATCGTCTGAATCGAGTAAATTGGTGAGTGTCGTGGTTCCACTAGCGAGTGTCGCCAATAATAAAGCACGATTTGAAATACTCTTTGAACCAGGAATATTAATGGTACCTGATACTTGTTTAATCGGCTCTAAATGTAATTGATTCATTGCGTACTTCTTTTTATTGCTGCAGGAGTCAAACTCGCCCGCGGGTTAACAGTAGATGTTCATGCAAGGCAGCTTTTGCTCCTAATCAGCTCGAATTTAGGGTCACCACGACAAAATGACAGCCGTCTTAGCGTTTGTTTGAACTTCGTAGTTATAAAGTTACTCATTGCAGCGCAGGATTCAACATTTTTTTATAAAAATCATCCTTTACAAGTCAAATTATGTTCAAGTAGCGATAAACCATAGTTTCACTCAGCTACTTAAGCGATGAATGACCCTGTAAAATTGTAAGTGGAATGATTATTTTCCAACAAGTATCAGTATCAAAGTGAAGTGTAATGCTGTTCATTGTTAGGTTATATACGTTACTCTAAGTTAATAAAGGTAAGTGGCGATTAAACAGCCAATAACAGAGAAGGTAAATGGAGCCATGTTCAACAAATTGACCGCTATGTCTGCCGATCCCATCCTTGGGTTACTGACCAAATATCGTGAAGACACTCATGCTAAAAAAGTAGATTTGGGTGTTGGTGTCTACAAGGATGAGTCTGGGCACACCCCGATTCTGTCTTGCGTTAAAAAAGCGGAGAAATTTAGATTAGATACAGAGTCAACTAAAGTTTACATAGGACCAACAGGATCAGCAGACTTCAACCGTCTGATGTCAGAGTTAGCCTTTGGCGCCGAAAACCCGGCTATTTTAGCCAATAGAGTACGTACCGTTTCAACTCCAGGCGGAACTGGGGCATTACGTGTCGCAGCGGACTTTATCAAACGCTGTAACCCAAATGCTGTACTCTGGGTTAGCGATCCAACATGGGCAAATCATAGCGGCTTGTTTGAAGCCGCAGGGATCACAGTTAAAACCTACCCCTATTATGACTACGACTCCAAATCTCTTAAATTTGACGAGATGAAAGCTGCACTTGCTAACGTCTGCTCTGATGATGTGGTTCTTCTTCACGCGTGTTGCCATAACCCTAGTGGCATGGATTTAACTCAAGCCCAATGGGACGAGATTATTGCCCTCACCTGCGAGCAAGGTTTTACACCATTAATTGATATGGCTTATCAAGGTTTTGGTGATGGCGTCGATGAAGACGCTTATGGTGTGCGTCACATGGCTGCAGTGGTCGACAATATGATCTTGTGTAGCTCATGCTCTAAAAACTTTGGCCTATACCGCGAACGTATTGGTGCTTGTTCAATTGTCGCTAAAAATGCCACTCGCGCTGATATCGTATTCTCAGTGCTGCTATATGTTGTTCGTTGTATTTACTCAATGCCGCCAGCTCATGGCGCTGCGATTGTCGAAACCATTTTAGGTTCTGAAGAGCTAAAACAGGAATGGTTAAGCGAGCTAACAGTGATGCGCGAGCGTATTAACGGTAATCGGGTAATGTTGGTTAACAAGCTTAAAGAAAAAGGGGTTCAACGCAACTTCGACTTTATCGCTGAGCAAAAAGGCATGTTCTCTTTCCTTGGGATCACCCCTGGGCAAGTTGCTGAACTGCAAGAGCATTATAGTGTCTACATGGTAGACTCTAGCCGCATAAGCATTGCAGGGATCGGCACTGGCAATGTTGACTATTTAGCAGAGTCGATTGCCAAAGTCATTTCTTAAACGACTAAGCTATTAATAAACACAACTCGATAATGAGTTATAAAGAAGGCTGATAACGCATGCGTTATCAGCCTTTTCGCTTTAGCTGTAAACCCGCTATTTCAGGTGATAGATTTTTTACAACATCTAAAAAGTGTTTAGCTTTGTTTAACTATGTTTGTTTAACTATGTTTAGCTGCGAACTCTGTCATAAATTTAACTAACGCATCCACACCTTCAATAGGCATAGCGTTATATAAACTCGCCCGCATACCGCCTACCATTCGGTGACCTTTTAATGCTACTAGACCTACAGTTTTTGCTTCTTCAAGGAATTTTGCATCCAATTCTGGATCAGCTAACTGAAATGTCACATTCATACGGCTACGATTTTGCAGTGCAACGCCACTAACATAAAAATCAAGTTCATCGATACATTGATAAAGTCGGTTCGCTTTTTCTATATTACGTTGCTCCATCTCAGGAACACCCCCAACACTTTTCAGCCAGTTAAAAACCTCGGCAGCTAAATACCAAGCAAACGTTGGTGGCGTGTTATACATAGAATCATTTTTAACGGCTAAGCGATAATCCATAATCGACGATTGCGGCAGGCTCGGTAGTGCAAGCATATCATCACGCACAATCACTATGCTCAAGCCTGATGGACCGATATTTTTTTGAGCGCCGGCATAAATTAAGCCGAACTGGCTGACATCGATGTTACGAGACAAAATATTAGAAGACATGTCGGCAACGATGGGCCAAGGGCTATTTAGGCTATCAAAAATTTCGATACCATCAACCGTCTCATTTGGACAGTAGTGCACAAATCGATAATCTTTATCGATTTGACTGAGTTCAGGAATCGAAACCTGTCTTTTTCCCGCTACAGTGCTGACGATGTTGATAGTATCAATATTATCTTTCCCCGCGAGCTTTTCGGCCTCTTCAGCAGCAGCCTTAGACCAACTTCCGCCGACTAAATACAGGGCTTTACCACTGCTACCTAGAAAATTATTCACAACAGCGGAAAACTGGCCGCGACCGCCGCCATGCATAAACAACACATGATAATTGGCAGGTATCGTCATCAATTGGCGTAAGTCAGCTTCAGCTTGCTCAGTTAACGCGATAAATTCCTTACTTCGATGACTCACTTCCATCACGGAAACGCCTTGGTCATTCCAGTTCAATAACTCTTTTTGTGCCTTTTGCATTACAGCTTGAGGCAACATCGCAGGACCTGCACAGAAATTAAAAATCGCGCTCACAGTATTATCCTTCTATCGTTATCAGTAGATACTTTAGGTTTATCGTATTATTGGTAGCAGTATATCCTAACTCCTTGACCGCTAAAATCAAAAAAACGATCGAATGTTCTTCGTCATCATTATGGTTAGTAACGCATTTTTATTTTCATATTAGAGATTGTTTTTGTTAAAATCAGAACCTAAAAATCAATGGGTCTGCGCAATAGCTTTGCCGCTCTACGGCCATACTGGGTAGGCCTTGCTTATTAGCACTTGTTTCTGCTCGCAGTACTAAACAGACCGTTTTAACGGCACATTGGATCTGTACATGTTTTTAAAATCTATACTCGCGATCAGCGTTTTATCTATCGGGCTTACCTTTCCACTTCAGCACGTTTATGCTGCGCAATCTCAATATAGCGAACTGTCTAACAGTTTCAAAAAACGCTTCAAACACGAATTAAGAACGAGCAAGCTTCCTGGTGGAGCTTTTGTGATCGTTGAAGGGAATAACATTCTAAAATTAGGCACTTACGGCAAGCGAAGCAAAGGTGGCAAACAAAATATTACCCCTGACACTGTATTTAGATTGGCATCCGTGTCTAAAACCTTTGCTGGTGCGCTAGCGTCTATGTTAGTTGAAGAAGGAAAGTTAGACTGGCAACAACCCATTATGCGTTATTTACCGGAATTTTCCTTAGCCGCGCAACAAGACGCAAGGCAGATAAACCTAGGTCATATTATTGGTCATAGCACTGGGTTAATGCCAAATAGTTATGACAACTTGGTCAACGCTAATGTGGAACTCACTAAAATAATCAGCAAATTTGACGAGCTAACACCAATCTGTCAACCCGGCGTCTGTTATGGCTATCAAAATGTGGCGTTTTCTTTTATCGAAGATGCCATCGAGCAACAGTCTACGCTTAGCTACCAAGATTTTTTACAACAGCGTATCTTTTCGCCTTTGGATATGAAATCGGCTTCTGTGGGCTTTGACGCGTTTCAGCACAGTAAAAATCGTGCTGAACCCCATGTCAAAATCCAAAGTGGGTTTAAACGGGTTAAAGTAAAGCCAAATTATTATCAGCTTGCATCGGCAGCAGGTGTAAATGCCAGCATAACCGATCTTTCAAAATGGTTAATGGCCAATTTAGGCCAAAACCCAGACGTAATTTCAGCGAACATAATTGATGACATCACGACTCCAGGCGTTAAAACGACCAAAGAATTACGTCGTCGAGACTGGCGTCCTTTCCTTGATAATGCCCATTACGGTAAAGGCTGGCGAGTATATGAGTTTAATGGTCGCCCGCTTATCTATCATGCTGGTTGGGTAGCAGGTTACGTTGCCGAAATATCCTACTCTCCCGAGCTCAATATCGGTATGGCTATGTTATTAAATGGCGAATCCCGAGTCATTGCTAAATTAAGCTCGGAGTTTTGGCGAGATACGTTCAAACAAGCCGAACGAGTCGGAAAGTAGCACTAGAAGAGTTTCATCATATGAATCGATATATAAGCTGATTTAGACGCTTGTACTGTTCTTCGAGTAAAGCGTCACCTTATCATTGATAACGGCCTCAACTGAATTAGCAGTATAGGGCTGAAAACAAAAAAGGATGCCAATGGCATCCTTTTTTAATGGGATTAATAAATCAAATCAAATCGATATTAATCTTCAGTTTTTGGTGTTTCATCGCTCTCTGCTGCATCGTTTGCATCAGTAGTGCTAGCGTCAACTTGACCTTCGATTTCTGCAGTGATGATTGGGTTACCCTCTTCATCTAGCTCAACTTCAGGAACTTGAATTTCATCAATTCGCTGTAGACCCACTACTTTTTCATCTTCCGCTGTACGGATGATGGTAACGCCTTGAGTATTACGACCAATTGTCGATACACCTTCAGCCGGCGTTCTCACCAAGGTACCTTTGTTACTGATCAACATGATTTCATCGTTGCCGCCAACTTGTACAGCACCGACTACAGCACCGTTACGTTCGCTAACTTTGATTGAAACTACGCCTTTAGTACCACGGCTCTTAGCTGGGTATTCAGACAGTTCAGTACGCTTACCATAACCATTTTCTGTAACAGTTAGAATTGCACCGTCATCTTTTGGCACAATTAGCGATACTACCGTCTGGCCTTCTTCAAGCTTAATACCACGAACACCTGTTGCAGTACGACCCATAGCACGAAGAGCAATAATCTCTTCACCTGTTTCTGGATCAATCTTAACTTCACCAGTCTCTGAGCTACGAGCTTTCTCGTTGAAACGAACAACCTTACCTTCGTTAGAGAACAGCATGATATCGTCATTACCATCAGTAATATCAACACCAATTAGCTGATCGCCATCTTTAAGGTTAACCGCAATAATACCGTTTGCACGTGGGTTGCTATAAGCCGTCAATGCAGTCTTCTTAACCGTACCGTGAGACGTTGCCATGATAATGTACTTATCTTCAGCATACTCACGAACGGGTAGAATTGCAGTAATACGCTCACCTTCAGCCAATGGCAATAAGTTAACGATTGGACGACCACGAGCAGTGCGACTTGCCAATGGTAATTGATAAACCTTAAGCCAGTACATCTTACCGAAGTCAGAGAAGCACAAGATAGTATCGTGAGTATTAGCAACCAATAACTTTTCAACGAAATCTTCGTCTTTCACTTTAGTTGCTGCTTTGCCCTTACCACCACGACGCTGCGCTTGGTAGTCAGACAATACTTGATACTTTGCATAACCTAAGTGAGACAGTGTCACTACAACGTCTTCTTCGTTGATTAGATCTTCAAGACTCATATCAACTTCGTTAGCGTTAATAACGGTACGACGCTCGTCACCAAAGTTTGCTAGAACTTCTTCAAGTTCTTCTTTAATCACTTCCATCAAGCGCTCAGGGCTACCTAAGATGAATAGTAGTGCTGCGATAACCTCTAGCAGCTCTTCGTATTCAGCGATGATCTTGTCATGTTCTAGACCCGTTAAACGGTGTAAACGAAGTTCAAGAATCGCTTGTGCTTGTTGTTCAGTCAGGTAGTACTTATCATCGCGAATACCGTACTCTGGCTCTAACCATTCAGGGCGCGCCGCGTCATCACCTGCTTTTTCAAGCATGCCTTTCACGTGACCAAGTTCCCAACCTTCAGCAACTAGCTTAACTTTCGCTTCTGCAGGGGTTGGAGAGGCTTTAATCAACGCAATAATTGGGTCGATGTTAGCTAGCGCAACCGCTAATGCTTCAAGAATATGCGCGCGTTCACGAGCTTTACGTAATTCAAATACAGTACGGCGAGTCACAACTTCACGACGGTGAAGAATGAAGCACTCTAGCATCTCTTTTAGATTAAACAGTTTTGGCTGACCATTAGTCAGAGCAACCATGTTAATACCAAAAGAACACTGCATTTGGGTCTGTGCGTAAAGGTTATTTAGAACAACCTCGCCCACTTCGCCACGCTTAATCTCGATAACGATACGCATACCGTCTTTATCTGATTCGTCGCGTAGACCACTAATGCCTTCAATCTTTTTGTCTTTAACTAACTCAGCGATTTTTTCAATCAAACGCGCTTTGTTAACTTGATATGGAATTTCATGAACAATAATACGCTCACGGCCATTCTCTTCCTCAATCTCTGCACGAGAACGCATAACAGCACGGCCACGGCCAGTCTTATACGCATCAATAATACCTTTACGGCCATTGATAATCGCAGCAGTAGGGAAATCAGGACCTGGAATGTATTCCATCAGCTGTTCGATAGATAATGCTGGGTCTTCGATTAGCGCTAAACAACCGCTGATAACTTCGTTGATATTATGTGGCGGAATGTTTGTAGCCATACCAACCGCAATACCTGACGAACCATTCACGAGTAGTGTTGGGATCCGTGTTGGTAGAACAGCAGGAATAAACTCGGTACCATCGTAGTTTGGTACGAAGTCAACGGTCTCTTTCTCAAGATCGGCTAAAAGCTGATGTGCAACCTTGTCCATACGGATTTCGGTGTAACGCATTGCCGCTGCTGCATCGCCGTCAACAGAACCGAAGTTACCTTGACCGTCGATAAGTGGGTAACGCATAGAGAAAGGCTGAGCCAAACGAACGATTGTGTCGTATACAGCGGTATCACCATGCGGGTGATACTTACCGATTACGTCACCTACGACACGGGCAGACTTTTTATAAGGCTTGTTCCAGTCGTTTTTCAATTCGCTCATGGCGAATAACACGCGGCGATGTACCGGTTTTAAACCGTCACGAACGTCAGGCAGTGCACGGCCAACGATTACGCTCATGGCGTAATCTAAGTATGAATTTTTTAATTCGTCTTCAATATTAATTGGTGTTATAGATGAAGCCAGATCAGTCATAAACTGCTCGATCCCCTGAAATTTAGCGTGCTATTCCTATTTCCTAGAATAGCTATGCTTGAAAACGTGATTTGGCATTCTAACACAGTTATTTTATGGCGCTAGACCCAAATATCGATTCATTTTAAATAAGCCAAAAAAGCTAATTCACTTGATTAAAATCAATGCATAGGCGCAATAATTGTTCAGTTTGTTCAATAAGTAACAAACAGGTCCATAACTACTTTGTTTCTTGGTGCTAATCATTATAATGTCACCCAAAGACGGATTTGTCTCTCTGAGGTATTTTAAGTGCAAACACATAATAATGTTGATCCACAAGAGATCGCGAAGTTTGAGAAAATGGCCGCCACTTGGTGGGATCCAAACGGCGAATTTAAGCCACTGCATAATTTAAATCCACTACGCCTTAACTATATTGATCAAACTGCAGGCGGAATTTTTGGCAAACAAGTTCTCGATGTCGGTTGTGGCGGTGGAATTCTGTCTGAAAGCATGGCAAGAATTGGTGCCAATGTCACCGGGCTAGATATGGGTGATGAGCCGCTTGATGTCGCCAGACTTCACGCGCTCGAAACAGGCGTGAGCATTAATTACATTAAAAACACCGCCGAAGCGCATAGGGATGAACATCGTGGTCGATATGATGTCGTAACCTGTATGGAAATGCTTGAGCATGTTCCCGATCCTAGTTCAGTCATTTGTGCCTGCGCCGATATGGTTAAACCCGGTGGTTTTGTGTTTTTCTCAACGATTAACCGCAACATCCGCGCCTATGTAGAAACCATTCTCGGCGCAGAATACCTATTAAAGATGCTCCCCGTTGGTACTCACGACCATAATAAGTTCATCAAACCATCAGAGTTAATTGGTTTGGCTGATGATGCCGAGCTGTTTTGTACTGATGCTGTAGGCATTACTTACAACCCTATCACTGACATCTTCAGGTATACCAAAAGCCTTGAAGTTAACTACATGATAGCAACTGTTAAAAATGACTAAATCACAAGCCCTCAATATAAAGGGAGTGCTATTCGATTTAGATGGCACGCTTGCTGATACCGCACCTGAGATGATTGCAGCGCTTAATATGGCTTTAGTCGCGAATGGTCACAATCACGTGCCATATGAAGCCATAAGAGCGAGCGCTTCACATGGCAGTATCGCAATGATAAGAGCTGCCCTTCCAACAATTGATGAGATGAGCATTGCTGCATTACAGCAATCACTGTTCGACAATTATGAGTTGATTAATGGCGACAACTGCACTTTATTTAAAGGCTTAGATAGGTTACTCGATACACTTAGCCACCTTTCTATCCCTTTTGGTGTTGTCACCAATAAGCCAGCTCGCTTTACAAGACCTTTATTAAATAAACTGGGTTTAACGGCAAAAATGCCAGCGGTAGTGAGCGGTGATACCACGCAATATGCAAAGCCTCATGTAGCCCCTATGTTATTAGCCGCGCAGCAGCTCAAGGTTTTACCGGAACATATCCTATATCTAGGCGATGCTGAGCGTGATCTTGTCGCAGCAAAGGCTGCCAATATGATTTCAGGCTTAGCGGCATGGGGTTATATTGGTCATGATGATGATCCCAGCATTTGGCCAGCAGATTATATTTTTGAAAATGGTGACAGCCTAACTGATTTTTTTCTCAAAAAGTCTAGCGTCGTTTAAGTTTTTATGCTGATTTAAACCTTGATTAAACAAGTTACTAAGCGTCATAAAAAAGTACTCAAATGATCGGTTAAGATCGCTCAAGTTAGCGACGATCTTATCGATCTTTTTATTTGATTAATTATTATCCTTCGATGAGGAAGTCAAATCAAAACAAGCTTTAAGGGTTAGCCATTACTAACTGCTTCAATTACCCCCAAGATATCCACAACTTGTCCCATAAATTCCCACTTGCAAAAAAACCATAACCTCACTATCTTGTAGCTATTGAATATCAAAACACCATATATTGTGTGTGAGTAACAATAACAGGCACTATTTAGTCGTTTGTGTCAACAACAGCAAATCACCGTTTTTACGGTTAGAAACTGTTTGTTTACAGGGAAACGCACTGTGTACCTGAACGGGTCACTTTCATAAATATAAAATCAAGGTCTATCTTTAATGAATAGCAATATGACAGTCACAAAGCGTAGTGGCGAACGTGAGACTATCGATCTCGACAAAATCCATCGCGTTATTGAATGGGCGGCAAAGGGGCTTAACAATGTCTCAGTATCAGAAGTAGAGCTGCGTTCTCACCTGCAATTTTTCGACGGTATTGCAACTGAAGCCATTCATGAGACTATCATTAAAGCAGCAGCGGATTTAATCTCGCCAGAATCACCTGATTATCAGTTTCTTTCTGCGCGTCTTGCTGTATTCCATTTACGTAAGAAAGCCTTCGGCCAATTCGAGCCGCCAAAACTTTACAACCATGTGGTCAACTTAGTAGAGCTTGGTAAGTACGATGCTCATATCCTTGAAGATTACAGCCAAGAAGAGATTGATATCCTAGATGGCTATATCGATCACTGGCGTGACATGAACTTCTCTTATGCCGCTGTAAAGCAGCTTGAGGGTAAGTACCTTGTACAAAACCGTGTTAGCCACGAAATTTATGAAAGTGCTCAATTCCTGTATATCTTGGTTGCAGCTTGCCTATTCGCAAAGTATCCCAAAGAGACGCGCCTTAAGTACGTTAAAGACTTTTATGATGCTACTTCATTATTTAAAATTTCGCTGCCAACACCAATCATGGCAGGCGTGCGTACGCCTACACGTCAGTTCAGCTCATGTGTATTGATTGAATGCGGCGATAGCCTAGATTCAATTAACGCGACGTCATCGTCAATCGTTAAGTATGTATCACAGCGTGCTGGTATCGGCATCAATGCGGGTCGTATTCGCGCACTCGGTAGCCCTATTCGCGGCGGTGAAGCATTCCACACCGGTTGCTTACCGTTTTATAAGTATTTCCAAACTGCGGTAAAGTCGTGCTCTCAAGGCGGCGTGCGTGGTGGCGCGGCGACCCTATTCTACCCAATGTGGCATCTGGAAGTTGAATCACTGTTAGTGCTTAAGAACAACCGCGGTGTTGATGATAACCGTATCCGTCATTTAGATTACGGCGTACAAATCAACAAGGTCATGTATCAGCGCCTTATCCAAGGCGGGATGATCAGCTTGTTCAGCCCATCAGATGTGCCTGGTATGTATGATGCATTCTTCGAAGATCAGCAAGAGTTCGAGCGTCTGTACCTTAAGTATGAAGCTGATGACAGCATTCGTAAGAAGCAAATCAAAGCCGTCGAGCTATTCTCGTTAATGATGCAAGAGCGTGCCTCAACTGGCCGTATCTACATTCAAAACGTTGACCACTGTAATACCCACAGTCCATTTGACTCAAAGGTTGCGCCAGTTCGTCAATCTAACTTGTGTCTTGAAATTGCTCTGCCAACGAAGCCGTTAAACAATATTAACGATCCAGATGGTGAGATTGCACTTTGTACACTGTCAGCACTTAACTTAGGTGCGATTAAGAAGTTAGAAGAGCTTGAGCCATTGGCCGATCTTGCTGTGCGTGCACTCGATAACCTACTTGATTATCAAGACTACCCTATCATCTCTGCGGAAAAAGCATCGATGAACCGCCGTACTTTAGGTATAGGCGTGATTAACTTTGCTAATTACTTAGCAAAAGAAGGCGTACGTTACTCTGATGGTTCAGCAAACGGCATTACCCATAAAACATTCGAAGCGATTCAATTCTATCTATTGAAAGCCTCAATGAAACTTGCTCAAGAGCAAGGTGCGTGCCCATTGTTCCATGAAACAACTTACGCTAAGGGCATATTGCCCATTGATACCTACAAGCGTGATCTAGATAAAATTTGTGATGAGCCATTACACCTAGATTGGGAAACGTTGCGTGAAGAGATCAAGACTCACGGTCTACGTAACTCAACGCTGTCTGCACTAATGCCATCAGAGACCTCTTCACAGATCTCTAATGCCACTAACGGTATTGAACCTCCGCGTGGTTTAATTAGTGTTAAGGCCAGTAAAGATGGTCAATTAAAGCAAGTTGTACCTGATTTTGAGAAGTACCAATATAGCTATGAGCTACTTTGGCAAATGCCTAATAACGATGGTTACTTGCAGTTAGTTGGTATAATGCAAAAGTTTGTCGATCAGTCAATTTCGGCTAACACCAACTACGACCCTACGCGTTTTGAGGGTGGACGAGTACCAATGAAGGTACTATTGAAAGACTTATTAACTGCTTACAAATATGGTGTGAAGACACTTTACTATCACAATACTCGTGATGGGGCTTCAGATAGTCATGACGATATCACTGCCATTGAGAAAGAAGATGACAGTTGCGCTGGCGGCGCATGTAAGATCTAACCCAAGCATTTAATCATTAGTATTAAACGTTAATTTAAGGGGGCTACGCCCCCATTATCGGAAGATAGAAAAATGGCCTATTCAACATTTTGTCAAACCCCTAACAACGCAATGCTTGAGCCTATGTTTCTTGGGCAGTCAGTTAACGTAGCGCGTTATGACCAACAAAAATATGAAGTATTCGAAAAGCTAATCGAAAAACAGCTTTCATTCTTCTGGCGTCCTGAAGAAGTTGACGTTAGCCGAGATAAAATCGATTACGCGGCATTGCCTGAGCATGAAAAGCATATCTTCATTTCGAACCTGAAATATCAAACGTTGCTTGACTCTATCCAAGGCCGTTCACCAAACGTGGCATTTTTACCCTTGGTATCGCTACCAGAGCTAGAAACTTGGATTGAGACCTGGTCGTTCTCTGAAACCATTCACTCGCGCTCGTACACCCATATTATTCGTAATATTGTTAACGACCCTTCAGTCGTATTTGATGATATTGTTGAAAACGAAGAGATCTTAAAGCGCGCAAGTGATATCGCTAACTACTACGATCACCTGATCAAGCTAAGCCAGGCTTATCATTTGTTGGGTGAAGGTAGCCACGAGATCGACGGCGAAGTCGTTGAAGTCACTAAACGTGAAATCAAAAAAGCGCTTTACCTGTGTATGGTATCGGTCAACGTACTTGAAGCTATTCGTTTCTACGTAAGTTTTGCTTGTTCATTCGCTTTTGCTGAGCGTAATGTCATGGAAGGTAATGCGAAGATTATTCGTCTTATTGCTCGCGATGAAGCGCTACATCTTAATAGCACTCAGCATATCTTAAAGATCATGCATGCTGGTAAAGATGATCCTGAAATGGCTGAAATTGCTAAAGAGTGTGAACAAGCAGCGATTGATATTTTCGTCAAAGCCGCTGAGCAAGAAAAAGAGTGGGCTAAATACCTATTCAAAGATGGCTCTATGATTGGCTTAAACGAAACCATTCTGTGCCAATACGTCGAATACATCACTAACGAGCGCATGAAAGCCGTTAACTTTGCCTCACCTTATGCTGAGCAAACTAACCCACTTCCTTGGATGAAGAACTGGCTAGAAAGTGACTCCGTTCAGGTTGCGCCACAAGAAGTAGAAGTCTCTTCCTATCTTGTAGGTCAAATTGATTCATCAATCGATGAAGATGAGTTCGCTGACTTTGACCTTTAAACCCGACTTGAGTCAAGCTCGCTTTAAGAAGGCTCCGATAGTGAGCCTTCAAGGTTTGCCTGTGTTGCTGTTCAATCAGCAACAGCAAACGTTGCTAGAAGCATTAGAGTTTAAAAAAGTGCAAATTTTCTCTGAATGTCGCAGCGGATTTTGTGGCCAATGTAAAACTAAAGTGATTAGCGGCAAAGTAAGCTACATCCGTGATCCTTTAGTGACTCTCGAAGCAGACGAGTGTCTGCCTTGCTGCTGCATTCCCGATGGCGATATCGATTTAACCCTTTCAGCCGAAGGTGCTGAAGTCGTTGCGCGAGTACCCACGCATCAGTCCACAGCAACAGAAGCGCTCTAATAACAACTCCACTTAGCCCACGTCTTCGCTGGCACTACTCTCTGCTTCGTTGCGAATGAGTCGCTGGTTTAATGGGCTTAAAACATTCTTCACCAGCACACATAATTTGCTTTACCCCGCCATCAAAACAATTGGCCTCTAAGTATTGGTGCTTAGCCTCGGTATAGGTTCAAAACCTACCACGTGTATCTTCATGTGATACATATGATAAAAAGTACACCAACATCCAACAATCTTGTTGTGTTCATTGGTATAATAGCCCGCATAGTGACTTTATTCTGAAGGCAAGAATGCAGACTGTTAGCTCAACTCAGCTTTTATCCATACTAAGCAAAGTGACCATTATCGGTAATGCAAACGGAGAGTGGGATATTCCATCAACTGGAGCCACTTTCATTTTTAATGGTACAAGACCTCACCACAAGCAAGAAGCAACACTAAGTACACTCATCAATATTTCTAACGGCCCATTTGTTGGCTCAAAGCGTCCCTTCGTTGTCTCAGCTCCTTTTGCAGAAAAAGAACTGGAGGCATTAACACTGCAACTTATTGAGATCGCTGAGTCATTAGAAAAAGAACTTAACTGTTGGCCGTCGACAGGTTTGGTGACCACAGTACTGATGACAAAACTGTCTAATCAGCTAAATGTTAAACGCATGTCGCTATTACCAAGCCTTAAGCGTAAGTTAACAATGCAAAGTGATGAGCACTTAGCCTGCATGGTTCATAACTGGCTAGGGGAGCGACGCATTGCATTAGGCTTACCAAACGATGAACTTAACTGGCCAGAGCTTATTTTACCCCAGCCACAACAAACACAAGAGTTAAATAATAAAGCTAAGCGGGATGAAGGAGCCTACATAAGTAAGTGCCCTTTTATGTTACTCAAAGAGTTACACCTGCAAGCACAGTGCAAATCGAGTCAAGATAAAGCTCGACTGACCAAAGACAACCAACAGCGACTTGACTACTTGGCGACAAGCCCGATCGAACTCTGGCTGCACCATTCAACTCAAGAAAAGCTACTCGACAGTGAACTGATGTTCTTTAATCAAACGCCAGAACAAACAAGCTCTTTTTGGTATTTGGTTGATAATCAAGCCTCGCAATATTTAGATGGCATTAGACACCGACTAGCATACTGTCAGCAAGCTAGCTTAGCAGAGCTAACAGACGCGTTAGCCTTATCTATAACACCTTCAATAAGCGCAAAGTTTAAGCCTGAGAATTGAAAACAAAAGCCAAAAACCAAAACAAAAAGACCAGTAGCGAATACTACTGGTCCAATAGAGTTATCAATTGAGCTCGGCATTTACATTGCAAAGCCATATAACGACAACTAAACCACTGCATAGCCACTACACTGCTATGCCCAACGAGGCTATTTCGCTAATTTTACCGTATCTACATCAATTTGCGTGTAAGACCAGCTGCTATCAACCTCGCCTTCAAGAACAACTTTAGTTTCAGGCGTTGCTGCAACCCCGTTCCAGTCACGATCATCAATTTCAACGATGACTTCCCCGGTATCATCTTTGAATTTGTAAGCTTCATCACCCAAACTTGCCACGATGTAACCCGTTAATACAACAGGCGTGTCGTCTTTGGCTTCTAAAGCAACTGCAACTGTCTTTACGCTTACATTACTAGGGCCGATAAAGCCGCCCTGAGGATCACTAGTTTGAGCCGCGAATACACTTGATGATGCCAATATCAATGCACTAACTAATACTATTTTTTTCATGTCATCTTTCCCCTTAAAATTATTTACTAACACTTATAGATTAAAAATCTCTATCAGCTAGAGTAAGCATAGCCCCTTATGAGCAACACTGGACTCGTTACTTTAAAAGTAGAAGGCCACGGTTAACTTCATTAGAAATAGCATATTAAAGCCACGGCATAGACCAATTCCAACTCAAATCCTACCCTAATAATAGTGGCCTAAACATGGTCATTTTTACGCTTTCCAGCATAGGCACGGCGTTTATCAAGGTATTTGACTAACGTTATCATTAGTCATCAATACTATAGTATTAAGCTACTTATGCTGCTGCCTTTTATATCGATACCATAGTAGATAGATCGTGAAGCAATCGTGAATTATTCCTTTGAATAATACCGATATTTGGCTTTGACTCTCCAGTCGGTCTTGTCGCCTACTTATCGAACGGCATGGATGTTATTTCATCATGTAATTTCAGTGTGGACGAAGGCGATTATCTGAATAAGGGTGATGACTTTGTCATTTCCTGTTTGGTGGCTCCGATATGATAATGTTGTTTGAACAAAACGACATTATATTCAGGTTACACTAGAGGATATGCTGTACAAGATAGGATAGGTATTAGGTAAGGTCAAATAACAGATTAAATCACGACAATGATGATTAATTAACCTTGCCTGAGTAACACCAATAAAACCTGTTTATGCATCGGCATAAACAGGTTTTTTAAATGCTAAGCTGCAGCATCAAGAAACAGTGGCATTCGCTAACTTACAGCGCGATAGCCAGTTCCGCGCCCTGACGAATAGCTCGCTTAGCATCGAGCTCTGCGGCAACATCGACGCCACCAATAAGGTGAACGGGTATACCGGTAGACTTCATCTCATCAACAAGTTCAGTATTTGACACTTGGCCTGCACACAAGATGACATTATCGACATTTAGCACTTCAGCTTTACCATCAAGCTTGATATGCAAACCTTGCTCGTCAAATTTCTCATAACTAACACCTGTTTTCATCACGACTTTATGCTGTTTAAGCACTGAGCGATGGATCCAGCCAGTTGTTTTACCCAGTCCCTTGCCCATCTTGGTGGTTTTTCGCTGCAGCAAATACACTTCTCTGTGCTTACCTTCGGCAACGGGATCAGTTAAGCCACCCGCTTGTTTATATTCCTTATCAATGCCCCACAGCTTTAACCAGCGGTTTAAATCTAGGCTTGATGATTCCGACTCACAAAGGTAATGCGCCATATCAAAACCGATGCCACCGGCCCCAATTAATGCAACCTTTTGACCAATTTGTACTTCACCATTAAGGACTTTTTGATAATCAACCACTTTAGGATTATCAAAACCTGGTAGGTCTAGTGGTCTTGGCTTCACCCCTGACGACATCACGATTTCATCAAACTTTTCATCTCGAACAACACTAGCATCAAGGCGGGTGTTTAAACGAAGCTCTACATTATGACGTTTTATCTGGTGAAGAAAATAGCGAATGGTTTCATTAAACTCTTCTTTACCTGGGATCTTGCGTGCAAGGTTAAACTGACCTCCGACTTCTGCTTTCGCTTCAAACAGCACCACCTCATGGCCGCGACTCGCGGCATAGATAGAAAACGCCATACCAGCAGGACCTGCGCCCATTACAGCGATACGTTTCTTATTCTGAGTAGGGGTAAAGTTAAGCTCTGTTTCATAACAGGCTCTAGGATTCACTAAGCAAGTTGCACGCTTTAAGGCAAAAGAATGGTCAAGACAGGCCTGATTACAACCTATGCAGGTATTAATTAGCTCAGGCGTATTCGCCGCCGCTTTGTTAACAAAGTCAGGGTCGGCCAAGAAAGGCCGCGCCATCGACACCATGTCAGCCTGACCCGATGAGATAATATGTTCTGCGATTTCAGGAGTATTGATTCGGTTGGTGGCAACCAGCGGAATTGATATCTCTTTCATCAAACGCTCAGTTACCCAGGCGAATGCACCACGAGGGACGCTAGTCGCAATGGTTGGCACACGAGCCTCGTGCCAACCAATACCCGTATTCATGATGGTAACACCAGCTTGCTCAAGCCACTTAGCGAGTTGGACGACCTCTTCCCAGGTCGAGCCATTATCGACGAGATCAAGCATAGACAGTCTAAAAATAATAATAAAGTCAGTGCCGACTTTGGCGCGAATTTGTTTGACGATCTCAATCGGGAATTGGGCTCGATTTTCGAAAGCTCCGCCCCAGTTGTCAGTACGCTTATTAGTACGAGAACTCACAAACTGGTTAATCAAGTAGCCTTCACTGCCCATCACTTCTACGCCGTCATAACCCGCTTTCTTAGCTAACGCAGCACTGGTTGCATAGTCTTTGATCGTACCCGCAACTTGCCTACTTGACATTGCTGACGGGGTAAATGGCGTTATGGGTGATTTGATCTTACTCGGTGCACTTGAAAACGGATGATAACCATAGCGGCCTGCATGTAGTAACTGCATACAGATTTTTCCGCCGCCCTCGTGCACAGCTTGCGTCACCTTAGTATGCTTTTTAACTTGCCAAGGGAAACTAAGCTGACAGGCGTTAGGTGCAAGGCGACCCCGTAAATTAGGCGAAATCCCCCCCGTCACAATTAAACCAACACCACCGAGAGCACGCTCTTTATAAAACGCTGCCAGTTTCTCAAAACCGCCCTTTTCTTCTTCTAAACCTGTGTGCATTGAGCCCATCAATACACGGTTTTTTAACTGGGTAAAACCCAGTTCTAAGGGTTCTAATAAATGCGGAAACGACATTCAAACATCCTTTTTAAACAAGTGATTTAATCCAGCATACCCTGTGTAAACAATAAGCTCAATAAGTCAAACAACAGATTCCTTTACAATTGTGTTTTCCTTTCCCAAGAGATTTCAGTTAGCATTACGCCAACTAAGTTATTAAGGAGTGGGTAATGTCCACTAAACCCTCAATTTTTAAAAGGATGTTCCTACTTATATGGAATACCGTCAATGGATTAAGAAAGCTTTTACTTAATCTTATTTTCTTTGGCGTGCTCGCTATTATCATTGTAAGTCTTAGCTCGAATGATGGCGTTGAAGTCGAAGATGGTGCCGCTCTGGTGCTGAATCTATCAGGAGTCATTGTTGACCAAAAGCGTCAGGTTGATCCCATAGAAGCTGCGATGAAAAGCAGTAATGAGGCCGACGGTGGTGGCGAGATCTTATTAGCTGACGTACTGACTGTTATTGAAAATGCTGCTGCAGACGCCCGCATCAGCCAAATAGTGCTAGATTTGGGCATGTTGCACGGTACTGGGATCAGTAAATTACAATCTATTGGTAACGCGATTGAGTCATTTAAAGCGACCGGTAAAACCGTAGTAGCGAATGCCAATAGATACGGACAAAATCAATATTTCCTCGCAAGTTTTGCCGACAAGGTCTACTTAAACCCTCAAGGCAGTATTGAAATTGAAGGTCTGGGTCGTTATCGCCTTTACTTTAAGTCGGCACTCGAAAAGTTAAAGATCAATGCGCATGTATTTAGAGTCGGTACCTTTAAGTCGGCAGTTGAGCCTTTTATACGCGACGATATGTCTGATGCTGCTAAAGAAGCCAATTTGGTGCTGTTGAACGACCTATGGCAAAGCTACGCAGAGACTGTCGCAGCAAACCGCGGCATAGACGCACTTGATCTTTCACTTAGTGGCGAGCAGTATCTCGCAGAGCTTGATAAAGCCGATGGTCAGTCGGCTACAATGGCCATTAACATGAAATGGGTTGATGGCCTTAAAACTTACGATGAGTTTAGACTGTTGATGGTCGATGCTGTCGGAAAATCTGCTGATGGTGAATCTTATAAGCACGTCAGTTTTTTTGATTATCTATCAGTAACTCAAACCCACCCAGCTCTGAGCCTGAATGATAAAGTCGGTATTATTGTTGCCAAAGGTAATATTCTTAATGGCTCTCAGCCTGCTGGCCAAATCGGCGGTGAAAGTACGTCTGAATTGCTCCGCAAAGCACGTTTCGATGATTCAGTTAAGGCAGTGGTACTTCGGGTAGATAGCCCTGGTGGCAGCGCGTTTGCTTCAGAACAAATCAGACAAGAAGTATTAGCGCTGAAAGCGGCTAACAAACCTGTCATCGTCAGCATGGGCAGTTATGCCGCATCGGGTGGATATTGGATCTCTGCAAGCGCCGATTATATCTACGCAACGCCGACAACTTTGACCGGCTCAATCGGGATCTTTGGCATGGTAACCACCTTCGAAGACTCGCTAGCAAGTCTCGGCGTGTACACTGATGGCGTTGGCACTTCTGAATGGGCGGGTTTCTCAGTGACAAAAGGACTGTCACCACAAATTAAAGCTATCATCCAGCGCCACATTGAACGCGGTTACCACGACTTTATCTCATTAGTGGCAACGGAGCGCGATATGAGCCTAGAACAAGTTGATAGTATCGCTCAAGGTCGTGTTTGGACTGGTCGTAAAGCACTTGAACTTGGCCTTGTAGATGGTTTAGGAGAGCTTCAAGACGCAGTAACCAAAGCCGCTGAAATGGCATCTATGGAACAATACGATACTGAAGTCATTGAAAAAGAGCTTTCTCCTCAAGAACAGTTCATTCAAGAGATGTTTGCATCGGCCTCAAGCTATCTACCTCAAAGCGTCGCTCAGTCGAGTGTACTTGAAACAGTGCTAGCCCAGTGGTCAACTGTAATTGATGAGTTTAAGTCATTCGACGATCCAAACGGGGTTTACCTGTATTGCGATACCTGTAACTACTAAACGTTATATTGCACGGTAAGCTTTCCCATGCACCAAATGCCCAGTAAATCGCTGGGCATTTTATTACGTATAAACTTCACACTTACATTGTCAAATTATCCATATTCCCTGCACCTCTAACCCCTTTGGGTATATAATCTTTGCATCCTGCTCAAATCCTAGAACTAAAAACAAATAAACATGACTAAACGATCTATTTACGTTGCCTACACCGGCGGTACCATCGGTATGCAAAAAACCGATCAAGGCTTTGCGCCTGTTGCCGATTTTCTTACTGGTTGTGTTAAGGCCATGCCAGAGTTTTATCATGACGAAATGCCAGACTTTGTCATTAATGAATATTCGCCACTCATCGACTCTGCGAATATGAAACCGACCGATTGGCAAATGATTGCCGATGATATTAAAGCAAAATACGATCAGTATGATGGTTTCGTTATTCTCCATGGAACCGACACCATGGCCTTCACCGCATCAGCCCTCTCTTTTATGCTACAAGGCTTACAAAAACCTGTCATCGTAACCGGTTCGCAAATCCCCCTAGCTCAATTGCGTTCCGATGGACAAACTAATCTTCTCAACGCCTTGTATATCGCAGCCAACTATCCGGTTGCCGAAGTTTGTCTATTCTTTAATAACAAACTCTTTAGAGGAAACCGCACCACCAAGGTCCATGCCGATGGCTTCAATGCCTTTGCATCACCAAACTTCCCGCTTCTATTAGAAGCCGGTATTAAAATTCGCTGGCTTGCCGGCCAGCGTGCAAAAATCAATCCCGATGTACAGCTTAAAGTGGCAAAGATCAGCCCACAACCTATCGGTGTAGTGACGCTTTATCCTGGGATCAATACAGAGATCTTCGAAAACATATTACTGCAACCCGTTAAAGCGCTCATCTTACTGACTTTTGGTGTCGGCAATGCGCCACAAACACCTGAGCTGTTAAAAACTCTTAAGCAAGCTAATGAGCGTGGCATCGTCATCGTTAATCTCACACAGTGCTTACAGGGACGCGTTAATATGGATGGCTATGCCACCGGTAACGCACTTGCCGAAGCAGGGGTGACCAGTGGTTACGATATGACGACAGAGGCTGCACTCACTAAATTGCACTACTTATTGTCTACCGACATGACCCCAGATGAGATCCGTGGGGCGATGAAGGCTTCTATTGCGGGTGAGTTAACCGTCGATTAATCTGCTTAGCTTTAGAACAACGACTAAAATAACGACTTGAATAAATAAAAAGCCCGAAACGATATTAATCGTTTCGGGCTTTTTAAAATTCGCTTATCAATAAAGAGAATTCAGGTTTAAAGCTCTTTCTCTGAAAACTCGGCGATAGACTCGCCTTTGAATTGCTTCTTTAGCTCAGATTTAGAGAGTTCATTTACCAGCCCTTCACTATTAATGGTGAAGTGGTCGGTTTGCTTTAAGCGCCTAGCTTGATACAGCATGACGACCTGTTGTGTCGATGCACGTTGTTCTGGAGTCAACACTGTGCCATCTTGCCATTTTCCTAACTCAACACCACTAAGCAAGCGCTGATAAACTTCATCAGGCATATCATCGATAACTTGATTTATGTCAGTCATACTTTCTTCCGTTTATGCAATACGATTTGCAGTCGAGTAATTAAGTAGCCTACAAAGCCAAGCGCGAATGCACTAAGGGCAATATAAGATCTTATGCCCTCAGCAGGCTCGCCGCCCCAAAACCAAGTCACCACGCCGCCTATAAATAACGATAATGCTAAAAAGCTTTGATTCATCAACTGATTCGAACGCTTTATATGACTAATCACTTTAAGACTTTCATTATCTGCCGTAATGCTCGCCTTACAATGTGGACACTGCTTAGCCATACTGGATATGCGCTTGTTACAGCTAGGACAATTAACTAATGCCATGGGCTACCTCTTAGTTTACGCCTCAAGTTTTGCTCTACTGCTTACTTAAGTTTATCGACAACTGCGTTCATTGCGATCAATGACGCTTCACCTAGATAAATGCAACGTTCTGGTGACCACCCAGCCATCAAATCAGGCATATTCGCGTTATCTTTAAATGGCATTTCAAGGGTATTTGAAAGACAACCAAAGGTATGTGCAACCCAGTTTGATGCAACCGTTAGGTTAGCTTGACCGGGCTCGTCTTTGTCATAGCCATAAACGTTTTGGAAATCAGGGGTCGCCATCAATAGTGCATCAACAAACGCTTGCTGACGTAGTGCATCTTTTTGAGTGAAAGCTGGTACGCCTTCACAACCCGCGAGGAACACGTATGGGAGGCCTTCATCGCCATGGACGTCATAAAACAGATCCACGCCAGTTTCTTTCATCTTATTAACCACGTATAGCACTTCAGGGCTCTTCTCTAAAGAAGGCGTTTTCCATTCGCGGTTGAGGTTAGTGCCAACGGCATTTGTACGCAGATGTCCGCGCGCACTACCATCCGGATTCATGTTTGGCACAATGTAGAAGTTGGCTTTATCGAGTAATGCTTTTGCTGTTGGGCAGTCGCTATCAAGCAAGTTGTTCATCAGGCCTTCTACTAACCATTCAGCCATGGTTTCACCAGGATGCTGGCGCGCCGTGATCCAAATGTTAGCTTTGTCTTCGTTGCCGTCACCAATCATAACTAATGTCATGTCACGGCCATCAAGGGTTAAACCGAGATGTTCTAGGCTAACTTGCGGATGCACTTGTACTGCAGCCAAAAGATCTTGATGACGCTCGTAGCTGTATGGCGCAAAGTAAGCGATTTGAATTGCATCGCAATCAAGATCTACTTGAATGCTTAATTTGCCGTCCTTATATTGTGTCGGCAGTCTAAACCAGTTTTGGCGGTCGTAGGTCGCCACAGCTTGGTAATCTTCCCAACCTTTTGTGTAAGAGGCTTTATCCGCGTTAACTATGTTAAGTGTGTACTGGGTGCCTACAACGCCTTCTAGCTTGAAGTTAAACCACTGAAAAAACTCTCCACCTTCATCAGGACGGATCGCTAACTGAACATCGTCCTTGTTATCTTGATTGATAACCTCAATGTTGCCACTATCAAAGTTCGCGGTAATACGCATAACACTTCCTTTTACTTTTCGTTTTACGTTATGACTCGGCATTAAAGCCTGATGCCACTCTTTGGGCTATAGAATAAACCAAAATGTGATAAGGAACAGCCAAAACCCAACAAAAACCGTTAAATATCACAGCTAGAGTTAGTAGCCATAACATCTAAAGCCTAATACAGAGCTTTACCCCTCCCATGAAATTCCATACAATCGCTGCAATTCGTAAAACAAGTGGGAAGTTGTTCCCCTTGCAGTACCGCATTCGTTAAGGAACGGAGAAACTAATGACCCAAGCTAGACATTGTGAACTACTTATTCTGGGTTCAGGCCCTGCAGGCTACACAGCCGCAGTATATGCTGCTCGCGCAAATCTAAAGCCTGTATTGATCACAGGCATTCAGCAAGGTGGTCAATTAACCACTACCACAGAAGTTGAAAACTGGCCAGGCGATGCTGAAGACCTTACTGGTCCAGCATTAATGGAGCGTATGCAAAAGCACGCGGAGAAGTTTGAAACAGAGATCATTTTTGATCACATCAATGAAGTGAACCTAAATGTGCGCCCTTTTCAGCTAAAAGGCGACAATGGCGAATTCACTTGTGACTCGCTAATCATCTCTACTGGCGCATCAGCCATGTATCTAGGTCTTGAGTCTGAAGAAGCCTTTAAAGGCCGTGGTGTGTCAGCTTGTGCGACCTGTGATGGTTTCTTTTACCGCAACCAAAAAGTTGCCGTCATTGGTGGTGGTAACACTGCAGTAGAAGAAGCACTTTACTTAAGCAACATCGCGTCTGAGGTTCATCTTATTCACCGTCGTGATAGCTTCCGCAGCGAAAAAATCTTAACTAAGCGCCTAATGGACAAAGTAGCCAATGGCAACATCATCCTTCACCTTGATAACACCCTTGATGAAGTGGTCGGCGATCAAATGGGCGTAAACGGTCTTAAGATGAAGAGCACTAAAGATGCTAGCATCACAGATCTAGAAGTAGCAGGCGTATTCGTTGCTATTGGTCATAAACCAAACACATCAATGTTTGAAGGCCAGTTAGAAATGAACAATGGCTATATTAAAGTGCAAAGTGGCCTTGATGGTAACGCGACTCAAACTAGCATTGAAGGTGTGTTCGCAGCAGGCGACGTAATGGATCAACATTACCGCCAAGCCATTACCTCTGCTGGTACTGGTTGCATGGCAGCACTAGACGCTGAACGTTACTTAGACGCCAAGCAGTAATCAATCGACTTTTGATTTTGACATCGATAAAAAGCTGGCATCAACCAGCTTTTTATCGTTAATTTTCACTACGTTGAATCATTTTGACACCTCTGTTTTATATTTACCTCATGGGTTAACTATTTTAAAATCATCAGCTTGACTCATTACCTTGCTTGGTCGTTGTACTTTTGCGGATACTCAATAGCTTCAATGACAATAGTAACCCCAGCACCATGGCACCTGAAATGATGCAGACCATATTAAACATTAAACCATTCAAATTGAGCACATCGACGAGACCGCCATCAATAGGAGTGCCACCGGCTGTCATTATACGCAAGCTCCAAGTGGTGGTGAGTAAAACCATTAACGCCCCAACCGTAGCAACAAAACTTATCAGGTTAGTCATAGGTTCGGTGAACCACTGACTTATTCGTGGTGCTCTATTCGATATCTCAACGCTTAAGCAATGAAAGAGAATCTTCACACCACTAGCAATGGTAACCATACCCAGCAGAACCATTATAAATGAGTCATCTTTACCCGCCCACCAGACAAGCAAAAAAAGTGTAACAACCAACAATGCCAATAAAACTTTAATCATAAGACGTTTTCTTAAAATAGATAAGAATAAGCTTCAAGTTCCCTACTTGCCTTCAGTACTTTGAATTCCCACTGAATGAACAGATACTTAATGCAATTGGTATAAGTCACCTGAACTAGGATTAATCAGTGCAGGTTAATTCTGCTCATTTATGAATTTTAAGCATAAAAAAAGGGAGCCTTAAGGCTCCCTTTTTCAAAAGATTCTAAGCTAATTACTTAGCTAGTGCGTCTTTTGCTTTTTCAACTAAAGTTGCAAATACAACTTTATCGAAAACAGCGATGTCAGCCAGGATCTTACGGTCGATTTCAATTGATGCTTTTTTCAAACCATTAATGAAACGGCTATAAGATAGACCATTTTGACGAGATGCCGCATTGATACGTGCAATCCATAGTTGACGGAATTGACGTTTCTTCTGACGACGGTCACGGTAAGCATATTGACCAGCTTTAGTTACTGCTTGAACAGC
This sequence comes from Shewanella sp. 125m-7, assembly GCF_052977045.1. Lineage (NCBI taxonomy): Bacteria > Pseudomonadati > Pseudomonadota > Gammaproteobacteria > Alteromonadales > Shewanellaceae > Shewanella > Shewanella sp. 125m-7. The sequence goes on along the minus strand of NZ_JBRILQ010000019.1, from coordinate 25,950 downwards.
AACACGGTAAGTACGGCTACGAGCGCCATAATAACCTTTAGCTAGTTTAAGTACTTTCTTGTGACGAGCACGAGCGGTTACACCACGCTTAACTCTAGGCATTGTTCATTGCTCCTTTAATTAAGCGTATGGTAGTTGACGTGCGATTGCTGGCACATCAGACTTAGCTACTTGACATTTTGCACGTAAGTGACGTTTACGCTTAGTGCTCTTCTTGGTCAAAATATGACGTAAATGGGCTTGCTTGCGCTTAAAACCGTTAGCAGTTTTTTTAAAGCGCTTTTGTACACCCTTGTCTGTTTTCATTTTAGGCATTGCTAAAACTCCGCATTGGGACAATTAATAAAACGCAAGGCGAACAGGAAACCTTAATAGGCCCCTGTTACTTTTATGGTTGCCTTACTATTTCTTTTTCGGCGCAAGAACCATAACAGCTTGGCGACCTTCCATTTTCGGGAAAGACTCCACTACTGCTATAACTTCCAAATCAGCTTTGATACGGTTCAGAAGATCCATACCTAAACTTTGGTGAGCCATCTCACGACCACGGAAACGCAGCGTTACTTTCGCTTTGTCGCCGTCTTCTAGAAAACGAGTCAGGTTGCGTAGTTTTACCTGGTAATCGTTTTCGTCTGTACCGGGACGGAATTTAATTTCCTTCACCTGTACAATTTTCTGCTTCTTCTTTTGTTCTTTTTGAGCTTTGGCTTTGTCAAAAAGGAACTTACCGTAGTCCATGACACGACAAACTGGCGGCTCAGCATTAGGACTGATCTCAACTAAATCAACACCTGCTTCATCAGCAACTTCTTGTGCTTCTTTAATAGTTAAGATGCCTAACTGCTCACCATCTAAACCGTTTAGACGGACTTCAGATACACCAACGATGAGTTCGTTAATTCTGTTCGGGGCCGCCTGGCGCCCTGCTGTTTTTTTGATCTTTATGACCTAATCCTCCAACAAATTGAGACTACGGAGCGAAATCTGGTTTTTGAGCTTAGTTGCAAATTCTTCGATTTGCATCTTACCTAAGTCAACTCCTTCACGGGTACGCACCGCTACTTCATTATTTTCCATTTCCTGGTCACCAACGACCAGTAAATAAGGCACTCGCCTTAAAGTATGTTCACGTATTTTAAAGCCTATCTTCTCATTCCTCAAGTCTTTAGTTGCACGAATTCCATGTTCTTTTAATAAATTAACGACTTTGTCGACATAATCAGACTGTTTGTCGGTAATATTCATTACAACAACTTGAACTGGTGATAACCAAGCTGGGAACTTGCCTGCGTATTCTTCAATAAGAATACCCAAGAAGCGCTCTAATGAACCTAAAATCGCTCGGTGGATCATAACAGGTGTTTGACGACTGTTATCTTCAGCAACGTAAGTTGCACCTAGACGACCAGGTAACGCGTAATCGAGCTGCACTGTACCACATTGCCACGCTCTGTCTAGACAATCATGCAATGTAAATTCAATTTTAGGACCATAGAATGCGCCCTCGCCCGGTAAAATTTCAAATTCGATCTCATTTGCAGTCAATGCCTTCTTAAGCGCTTCTTCTGCACGATCCCACATATCGTCATCACCGATACGCTTTTCAGGGCGTGTCGACAGCTTCACAACGATGTTGCTAAAGCCAAATGTTTCGTATGTGTCGTAAACCATTTTGATACACGCGCTAACTTCTTGCTGAACTTGATCTTCAGTACAGAAGATATGTGCATCATCTTGAGTGAAGCCACGTACGCGCATTAGGCCGTGAAGTGAACCTGATGGCTCATTACGGTGACAACAACCAAATTCAGCCATACGAAGTGGCAAATCACGGTATGACTTAAGACCTTGGTTAAAGATCTGAACGTGGCCTGGGCAGTTCATTGGCTTAATTGCGTATTCACGGTTTTCTGAGCTTGTCGTGAACATGGCGTCTGAGTACTTATCCCAGTGACCACTGCGTTCCCACAATACGCGATCCATCATCAACGGACCTTTAACTTCTTGGTATGTGTACTGACCAAGCTTTTGACGAATAAACTTCTCAAGCTCTAGGAACAGACTCCAACCATCGTTATGCCAGAACACCATACCTGGTGCTTCTTCTTGCATGTGGTAAAGATCAAGCTGTTTACCAATTTTACGGTGGTCACGCTTAGCCGCTTCTTCAAGACGGTTAAGGTGCACTTTAAGTGCTTTCTTATCAGCCCAAGCTGTACCATATACACGCTGTAACATTTTGTTGTCAGAGTTACCGCGCCAATAGGCTCCAGCGACACTCATCAACTTAAAGTTTTGGCAAAACTTCATGTTAGGTACGTGCGGACCACGACACATGTCGATGTATTCTTCATGGTGATAAAGTGCTGGCGTTGAATCTTTCGGGATATTTTCATCCAAGATAGCCATTTTGTAAACTTCGCCACGCGCTTCAAAGGTATCACGCGCTTCTTGCCAGCTCACAACACGCTTATCAACAGCGTAGTTAGTCTTTGCAAGTTGAGCCATGCGTTTTTCTAACGCATCGATGTCTTCCTGAGTCAACTTATGATCTAAGTCGATATCATAGTAGAAACCATTATCGATAACTGGACCAATGGCCATTTTGGTTTCTGGGAACAGTTGCTTGATCGCGTGACCTAGCAAATGAGCACATGAGTGACGAAGAATTTCTACGCCCTCTTCATCTTTAGCTGTGATGATAGCAAGATCTGAATCAGTCTCAATCATATCGCACGCATCTTTTAGCTCGCCGTTCACGCGACCAGCGATACACGCTTTAGCAAGACCAGGACCAATATCGGCAGCAACATCTAAAGTAGAAACAGGGTTAGCAAACTCACGTTTGCTTCCGTCAGGAAGTGTAATAACAGGCATGATGATTCCTTTTCCAGTGGTGACCCCTACGTAGGGCCACTTGGTTTTAAAATTAAGTAAGTGTTTACGCAACTGGGACTAGACCTTACTGGAGTCTGTGTTTTCCAGCGCGCAAGCTGCTAATTCTAAGTGATAGCCACTATATGATGCAAGTTTTCCATCGTATTAGTTTTTCTAATTAAAAGAGAGAAAAACTCAAGGGTAAGCGCAGCAAAACTAACGGGTTAACGTAACAATTTATTCACACTTACTCGCTAAGCTATCCGCAACTTAATAAGGAGCTAATGATGATTAATACATTGATGTTTGCTGCAGTGCTTTTTCAAGCAGATTTAAACCAACCGAATCAAATGACCGTTGCCACTATAGATAAGCAGACTGTTGCCATACAGCTCGAAACCGAACTACACCAAGCCCTATTGCAAATGAGTAAAACACTCGTTATTGATAGCCAATATCTGAATATCCAGATGACGCAAAAGCCTTTAGTTGATATCAAGATGCTCGATGGGACCAAATTGACAAATACAGAGCAATCTTATGACGGATATTAATGAAGCTTTACAGCCTTGGTATTAATTTCCAGTTGGCTTTACATAGGTAATTGTACAACTCATCTGTTATTACCCGTTTACTGTGACTATGATGTCACTACAATGGCTAATAGCTGACACTCGTTAAGTTGTGGCCACCTCTCATGAATCACAAGTGAATGGATTTAATATGACAACGTGGGCATTAGTCACTGGCGCGGCAAAACGGATTGGATATACTATCGCCACTCATCTACACGATGAAGGCTACAATATAGTCATTCATTATGGGCAATCTGAAAAGCAAGCCCAAGCACTTTGCACTCAACTAAACACTAAGCGCGCCGACTCTGCAATCATCATGCAGGCCGACTTAGCTCAGGCTGACGCAGTAAATCAGCTGGTTTCACAAATTAAATCATCTCAGCTATCTCTATCAGTTTTAGTCAATAATGCTGCTAGCTTTATTCCGACCTCGACCGGCGAGACAACCTTTGCACAAGCACAACAATTGCTTGCGACAAACCTTATTACACCCTACTTATTAGCCGAAGCATTGAGCCCCCTATTAGGCAAGAATAATGGCTGCATAATTAACCTGCTTGATATCCATGGACGGCGCCCACTAAAAGATCATGGGCTATACTCTATATCTAAGGCAGCACTTGAGATGGCGACGTTATCACTGGCGCAAGAGTTGGCACCAAATGTACGCGTTAATGGTGTATCACCCGGCGCGATTTTATGGCCAGAGCAATCCGATACACTGTCACAACAAGCAGTGTTAAGTGCAATCCCGTTAGCTAAGCTTGGCCAGCCAGAGGACATTGCCAAACTTATATGTCACTTAGTCAGTTCGTCTTATATCTCAGGCCAGGTCATTGCTGTAGATGGAGGGCGAAGCGCAGTAGGTTTTATGGGAGCGTGAATATGAGATTCATCAACAAGACGATTAGTTGTCCCCATTGCGGACACCACCAACATATCAATATCGACGCAACTTGTGGTGATCAAGATTACTATGAAGATTGCCGAGTGTGTTGTAACCCAATCCATATGCGTCTACACATGGATGAAGCACAGCATAAAATTGAGTTTTTTATCGATTCAGACGACGAGCAGATCTACTAAACCACTGTCGATATAATCTACTGTGCTAATGACACAGCATTAGACAATATCGCCGCATGAGTCAGTATGATCTGCTAGCCCTATAGAAATTCTATAAACAGTGACTAGAATGCTAGGTTATTGCTTTTCAAAACGCTTCGCTAATACACGCTCAACGGTATCAACTATCGCTTGGGTTTGGCTGTCTATTTCTATGTTAATTTTATCGCCTTTAACATAGCCATCTAAGTTGGTTAGCTTTAATGTTTCAGGAATTAAATGAAGCATAAAGCTCATTTCAGTCACCTCACCTACGGTTAAACTGCAGCCATTCACCCCCACAAAACCTTTATACAGAATATAGTTCATCCACTTAGGTTCAATCTTCAAACAGATGTCATAATGCGCGTCCGTAGCACTAACAAATTCGACCTCGGCTTGGGTGTGCACATGGCCCGATAATATGTGCCCGCCGATCTCACTACCAAAGGTTAACGAACGCTCGATGTTAACCTGTGAGCTAACTCTCAGTTTTGATAGGTTAGTTAGCTTTAGGGTCTCTTCCATTACATCGAAAAACACCCTATCATCCTCTATTCTTGTAACAGTTAAACAAACACCGTTATTTGCGACACTTGCCCCTAGTGAAAGTCCCTCGCGCAAATCCGGCCCCATTGCGATTTGTAGCGTATTTAAGCCAGATTTCTTATCTATCGCCAACACTTCGCATGTTGCTTGAACTATACCTGTAAACATTATTATCTCTCGTTAGTATTAAGGGCAATACCCATGAACCATTCTGGCTTTCAGGCCAAACGCTTAATCCAATTAGCGCTACCCGTGCTAATTGCTCAAGTCACGCAAACTATGATGGGCTTTATCGATACCGTTATGGCAGGGCGTGTTAGTGCCGTCGATATGGCCGCGGTCGCTATCAGTGCAAGCCTTTGGCTACCAGCTTTACTATTTGTACAAGGCTTGTTAATGGCCTTTACCCCAGTATTTGCTCACCACCATGGCGCCGATAATCAAAAAGCGATTCAGCCTTTAGCTTACCAAGCTGGTTATATTGCCATAATTGGTAGCATAGTTGTGGTGCTTATCCTCTCATTTGCAGAGAATATTTTCACCATGATGGAGCTTGAACCCGAAATGGCACGACTCGGTATTGGTTATTTAAATGGTTTCATGTGGGGCGTACCGGCATTCGTGCTCTATCAAGTACTTAGAGGCTGTAGCGAAGGGATCTCATACACATTTCCCACTATGGTGATTGGTTTTGTTGGCCTAGCCGTTAACATCCCTGCCAACTACATCTTTATCTATGGTCACTTTGGCATGCCAGCCATGGGCGGCGCCGGTTGTGGTGTTGCAACAGCATTAGTGTTTTGGGCAATGCTTATTGCTATGGTCATCTACATGCAGTTCCATGACAAATTTAAAGAACTTGCTCCGTTCAAATCTTTTCATATGCCAGACTTTAAAGTCATGTTTGAAATGACAAAACATGGCTTTCCGATAGCTATGGCGCTATTTTTTGAAGTGAGTTTATTTGCAATCATCGCACTTTTACTTGCCCCTTTGGGCGCAACCGTGGTGGCTGGCCATCAGATTGCACTTAACTTTTCATCGATTGTATTTATGTTACCGCTTTCACTCGGTATCGCAGTATCCATTCGTGTCGGCTATTACTTAGGCCAGGACAAACCCGAAATTGCAGCCTTGGTGACCAAGCTCGCACTTATTATTTCTTTCTCTTTAGCAGCCTGTACTGCAATCATTACCATACTGTTTAGAAACGAAATCGCACTACTTTATAATGACAACCCAGAAGTCGTTGCACTGGCCGGTAGCTTGATGTTCTATGCCGCTATCTATCAGTTATCAGATTCTGTTCAGGTGGTTACCGCCGGTGCACTGCGTGGTTATAAAGATACGCGTAGCGCGTTTTATATCACCTTAGTTTCGTACTGGGGCGTGGGAATGACTTTAGGTTATACCTTAGCGCGTACCGATATCATAGTACCGCACATGGGCGCCCAAGGTTTCTGGATAGGCTTAATTGCAGGTCTTACTAGTGCAGCGATAATGTTTGCCGCACGCTTAAGATACACTCAAAAAAAGGGCGTTAAGCACTCAGCCCTTTAATCGGCAAAACTAAAAAACAAGTGCTAAATACTCGGTACTAAGTTTCAGCACTAACGTTCCAGCATAAAAAACAGGCTAACGCTATTGCCGTTAGCCTGTTTTTTTATGGGCAAGTTTTATCAGCAAATTTCACCTTCTAAAACCGACTTGGAAGCGTCAAAAATAAGCAACAAAACGTCCGCAAATGGTTTATTTTTCGCTTATTGAAAAGGATGTCTCTCAATTTCCTGCCATTTTATACGTGCACAATAAATCGCAAAACCAAATCAAAACCTGAGAAAATTTAACGCTTCGAAAGTGCGAGCCAATAAAGCCCAGCGTGCACCATACGTCAAACTTCCATTTAAAAGACTGTGGAAAATAACAGTCTTTTTCGTTTTACATTTTGGGTGTGATCTTTACCTCGTTTCAACACCGATATAGCCGCTATATTCCCGCCCACTTAAGGGCGTTAAGCGACTTAATCGGGAACGTGGTGAAATTCCACGGCTGTACCTGCAACTGTAAACAGAGCGAAACATTATTACCACTGGTTATAACTGGGAAGGAATGTTTCTAGACGCTGTAAGCCAGGAGACCGACCCAAAAGCACTATTGACTCAAGCGGGTTTCTTGAGCAAATAGACGATGCAGGTGCTGGTTTCAAATTTGATCACACCTATATTTTCTATTCGTCGATAAATAAAGTCATGCATTTTGCGACTTTACTATGACGCATTTTCCCGCAAATTTCTAACTCAAATAATTAAAGGTTTATCATGAGTTTTAAACTGCGACTTTCTGTACTTTCAATTGCAATTTTTCACACATTTTCGGCTCAAGCTGCAATACCAGCTAACCCTAGCATTGAAACAATAACCGTTACCGGTGACAGATTTGATACCAATCCGGATCAACAACTTGCTGTAATCAACACCATAGAAAGAGAAGAGATAAACAGACTTAATCCCAAGTCTGTTGTCGATCTGCTAGAAACCTTGCCAGGTGTTAGCGTTACGCGTAACGGCGGCGCCGGACAATCTGCATCCATCAGCATGCGCGGCACTAACTCTAGCCATGTATTAGTCCTCGTTGATGGAGTACGTATTGGCTCAGCCACATTAGGCGCTGTGAGTTTCAATGCCCTATCGCCTGAAAATATTGAGCGTATTGAAGTGGTAAAAGGCCCTAGAGCCGCAGTTTGGGGCAGTGATGCCATCGGTGGCGTGATTCAAATATTCACTCGCAAGCTTGAAGGTGGAGAATGGTTTGCCTCAGCAGAATATGGCAGCGACGAATATATGCGAGCTACCGCTGGCGCGGGGATCAGTCACGGTGATGGCCACACTAGCTTGAGCATTAACCGCGAACAAAGCGACGGTTATGATATTAAAAATGATAGTGAACATGACGACGATGGTTACGATCGTTTAGGTATGAGTATTAATGGTCAACAAACTCTCAATGCACAATGGTCTCTCACTTGGACGGGGCTGCTTGAGACAGGTAATTACGAATACGATAATAGTCGCGCCAACGAAGCCGATTATGATAACTACCTATGGAACGCGGCGGCTGAATACCAGAATGATAAGCTAACCAGCAAACTCGCCGTTGGGCAGTCACAAGATAAAAATGAGAACTTTCGCGCTGACAATTCAGATCTAGGTATTAGTCTATATAAAACCATTCGAGATCAAGTTAATTGGAGTAACCGTTACTCAGCAAGCGATAACCTAACATTTATCGGCGGTATAGATTGGTCTAATGAATCTATCGCGGGTGACTACGCCGTTGATGAGCGCAGCTTAGTTGGTGTCTACGCCCTTGCACGCTACCAGTATGGAAAACTACTGATGGAAGGTATTGTCCGCTATGACGATGTCGAAAATATCGACAGCGAAACCTCCTACAATACGAGCTTAGCTTATCAATTTAATGATCAGTGGCGAGTCACAGCAAGTGCTGGAACAGGCTTTCAAGTGCCAAGTTTTAACGACCTGTATTGGCCTGGTACCGGTAATCCGGATTTAGTTTCTGAGACATCAGAAAACCTTGATCTAACGGTGCATTATTCAAGCGATAACCTACGTGGTTACGTGAGCCTGTACCAAAATACCATCAGTAACCTTATCCAATGGGCTCCAACTCCAGAGCTAGATGAGGATGGCTACGAGATCTGGAAACCCGCCAATATTCAAGACGCCAAAATTACCGGTGTCGAACTATCACTAAACTACAGCACTTGGGGGCTCGAGCATCAACTGGGCTACAGCTACATCGATGCCATTGACCAAGATGGCGATGAGCAACTTGTGGGGAGAAGCGAGCACGAGTTCGATTATGCCCTGAGCTATGCATGGTCTGATGTCGATCTGTTGATGAACTATCACTTCCAAGGTGAGCGTAATGCTGGTGATATCGATTATGACGGCACTACAGATTTTCTTGATGCCTATCATCAGTTAGATATCAGTCTAGGTTATAAGCTGGGCGATGCTTGGCAACTGAGACTCAAAGCCAACAATCTACTCGATGAAGAGATTATCTCAGATAGAAACTACTTCAGCCCTGGCCGTCAGCTGTTCTTAAGCGTCAGCTATCAAGCTTTTTAACCTCGATTGAAACAGATAGCGCCGACAATGTCGGCGCTACATTGGATCCCTTTAATGCCGATAAAATTTCAAGCAAACTCCCATATGGAAGTTAATCATATAAGTTGGTCAACTTCGTCCAAGAAGGTGCTCGACAACTTAAGCTTCACTATTGAAAGAGGCAGTTTCGTTGGGATCTTGGGACCCAATGGAGTCGGTAAATCGTCTTTACTGCGCTGTATGTATAAGTATCTGAGTCCAGATAACGGAGAGATCCGCCTCAATAATCAGAATATTCGTGCTATTTCGCACCGAGAATTCGCCTCTAAAGTCGCGGTGGTACTGCAGCACACGCCAGTTGGGTTTTCGATGACCGCAAGACAACTGCTCGCGACAGGTTTGATCAACCAGCAAAAATGGTGGCAAAGCATCAACCAAACTGCAGAAAAGCACGAAATCGATCGGGTGCTATCTCTAGTTGGGCTCACAAGTAAAGCCGATCAAATATTTGAGTCGCTCTCCGGTGGTGAACGTCAGCGCCTACTTATCGCTAGAGCCCTTTTACAAAAACCAGAGGTGCTACTGCTCGATGAGCCAACTAATCATTTAGATGTGGGTTATCAAGTTGAAATTTTAACCTTGATAAAAAGTCTTGAAATCACCGTGGTGGCGACGATTCATGACCTAAACCTTGCCAGTGCTTTTTGCGATAAATTATTGTTGCTAAGAGAAGGTAAGTTAATTAAGAGTGGCACTCCAGCGCAAGTGCTAACCCCTGCTAGCATCGAAAATATTTACGGCATTAAAACCGAGGTCGACAGACACCCGCAAGGGAGTCATCCAAGGATCACCTACCACTTTGATGGGGGACGCCATGCAGCTGTTTAACCCCAAAATGTTACTGCTTCTGTTGATCCCGCTTGCAGTATTCTCGCCTTTAACAGCCATTGCTCTGGGTACTGCGGACATTAGCCTCAAAGAAGTTATCGGCGCCATAATCCGTACTCTAAACGCCCTATTTAATACAGAATCGAGTGCTACTCTTGCCGATCGCATCATTATCGAACTGAGAATGCCGCGGGCATTAATGGCCATGGTTTGCGGTGCAGGATTGGCGGTATCGGGATCAGTGTTGCAAAGTGTGACCAAAAATCCACTTGCCGACCCTTACCTGTTCGGGATCTCTGCCGGCGCATCACTTGGAGCAATTCTTGCTTTAACCGGTGGTTTAACATTTTTACCGCTACCTATCAGTGCATTTCTAGGCTCATTAATTGCGGTGGCTGTCGTTGTCGTGATGGCAAAAGATGGTCAAGTCGAAACCTTGGTGCTGTCGGGCGTAGCTATCTCCTTCTTACTTTCATCGATTGCCAACCTCATTCTGTATTTTTCCGATCCCCAAGCGATGCAAGCCGTACTGTTTTGGTCGATGGGCAGTTTTAGCCGAGCAACCTGGGGCTCAATCATGCTACCGAGCTTGATCGTACTCTCGGCGACGTTGATTATTTATCAGTTTCAGCGACCACTGCAGGCACTAATGGTGGGTGACGAAAGTGCTCACACACAAGGTGTTGCCGTACTACCACTGCGTTTAGGCATGTTACTCCTCACAGCCCTAATGACCTCATCTCTCGTTGCGACTTGTGGTGGTATCGGATTTGTCGGGCTAATGGTTCCCCATATCGTGCGCATGCTTATCGGCTCAGCCTCATCAAGCTCACTGATTGCCACGGCGTTGCTTGGCGGTATTTTAATGGTGTGGGTTGACCTGCTAGCTAGATTATTACTGCCATCACAGGAACTACCTGTAGGCGTAATGACAGCCATGTTGGGCAGCGTATTTTTCATAGGTTTGTTGGTTAAGCGTAAGCAAGGGTTTAGATAAATGAAGCAATTAATCATTGGTGGTGCACGTTCAGGTAAAAGTCGTTTAGCACAGGAATATGCCACTCACTGGCAGGCTCAAACTGACGGCGATGTGATTGTCATCGCCACAGCCGAAAACACCGAAGGCGCTATGGCGAAACGTATTGCTCACCACAAAAGTCATCGCCCAAAAGAGTGGCTGCTAGTTGAAACGAGTTTGGATTTACCCCAAGCACTGCTTAAGCACAGCCAAGCCGATAACCTTATTTTAGTCGATTGTCTCACTCTATGGCTTTCCAATATCCAGCTGAGTGAACGCAACTGGCAACAGGAGAAACAGGCTCTGCTTACCGCACTGCAACAACTGCCGGGAGAGGTGGTGTTTATCAGTAACGAAGTTGGTCAGGGCGTGGTGCCTTTGGGTGAGTTATCTAGAGAGTTTGTCGATGAGTCAGGTTGGTTACATCAGGCACTGGCAAGAGAAGTCGACAAGGTCACCATGGTAGTCGCGGGCTTGCCGCTTCTGCTTAAAACTCAGGTACCTATTGCTTCAGCGCATAAATCACAACAATCCAACCCGCTCAAGTCGCCAGCACCCATATTGTTGGGAGCATAAGATGATACACACCTCTTCTAATACTTCTAAAGGTGCTATCTCTGTTAATACGCGCCCGATTTGGCAGCAACGTATTTTACAAGCGCTAAGTTTAAGCCTTGCATTAGGCGTCAGTTTACCTGCAAGTGCTGACCAGCAAACTCGGCTTATCGCCCTGTCGCCCCACGCCGTTGAGATGCTATTTGAAATCGACGCCGGCGCTAACATTATCGGCACGGTCGAGTACGCCGACTACCCCCGCGCCGCTAAGCAAATTCGTCGTATCGGTCGTCACGACTTTATCGATTATGAAGCGATAATGTTGCTTCAGCCCGATGCCATTATCGTTAGCGGTACCACTACAGCGACAATGCAATCAAGACTAAAAGAGCTGGGTTTTAAGGTAGTAGATGCAAGTGTCAGTGAGCTTAAGCAGATCCCGCTTCGTCTTGTGGAGCTCGGTGAGCTGACTGGCCGAAACATTGAAGCTAAGAAAAGCGCCGACAGGTTTAATCTTAAATTGGCAGAGATTAAGCAAACCTATCAACACAAACCTGCAGTTAATCTGTTTTATCAGGTATGGCCTATGCCGTTAACGACAACCGCTAGCCCTTGGATGAATGAGATATTCTCTGGCTGCGGTGCGAACAACGTTTTTGCCAATAGCGTCAGCGAATATCCTCAAGTCAGTCTTGAGCAGGTGCTCATATCGACTCCAGAGGTGATCATCAAACCGGTATACCACGGTAGTGGCGATCAAGATGCGGTAAAATGGGATAAATGGCCTGAGATCCCCGCTGTTGCAAACAAGCATATCATGACCATTGAAGGCGACCTTGTGCATCGAACTGGCCCCCGCGTATTACAAGGCATGCAACTGGTTTGTGACATCATCGATCAAGTGCGCAGCAACAAATATGCGAGCCAGACTGAACAAACAACTGACTTGTCACTTTTGCAGGCACAGCAATGATCAGCTTATATCTAGGCGGCGCCAGAAGTGGAAAATCCGGACTTGCTGAGCAAGAAGTGATAGATGCCGAGCGAGAGACAATCTATATCGCAACGGCGAGGGCCAGTCGTTCTATGGCTGATAGGATATCCCTGCATAAAGCGCAGCGCCCCAATCACTGGACAACCGTTGAGGTACCTCTCGAATTATCAAGGAATCTTAAAGCATTAGACGCTAAACAGCGCATTATCATTATTGATTGCCTTACGCTTTGGCTAACTAATCAACTCATGGTCAAGCACTGCTTAATGGAGCAGATAGAGCAGCTTTGTCGCACTTTAAACTCACTTCAATGCCACGTTGTCTTAGTCAGCACGGAAGTCGGCCAAAGCTTGATCCCCGATGATGAAATGAGCCAGCAATTTGTCAATTTCAGTGGCCTAATGCACCAAAAGATTGCTGCGATTGCCGACAAGGTCTGCTTTTGCCAAGGTGGAATAGCGATTCCTTTAAAAACACCTGACGGACTGAACGCTAATCCTAAAAATCACCTAGACAGTACCGCATTAGTGGTGGGAGCTTAAGATGAGCTATACCCATTTCTCGGTGCTGCGACATGGTCTGCCCGAACAGGCAGATTGCTTGCTTGGTCACACCAATGTGCCGCTCACTGAAAAAGGTTGGCAGCAGATGCAAAGCAGCATCGACGCGCTTAAGTTCGATCTAATTATCAGCTCGCCACTACTGCGTTGCAGTGCTTATGCTCGGCAGTTGGCTCAAGAGCGTCATTGCGAATTAACTCTAGATGATACATGGCAAGAGTTAGATTTCGGCCGTTGGGACGGCAAAGCGATCGCTGAGCTTTGGCAAGATAATAAGCCATCTTACAGCCAGTTTTGGAACGCGCCGTTCGAACATACTCCGCCTGATGGTGAGTCAACACTTTCACTACTGCAAAGGGTGACATCGAGTATCGAAAAGTTAAGCCATACATACTCAGGAAAGAGGTTGTTAATCATTAGCCACTCAGGGGTGATGCGGATAATTCTCGCTTGGCTACTTAATAGTGGTCGACAAGGCAATCCACACCTTAGTCGCATACAGCTAGATCACGCTGCGCTATTGCATTTCAACACCTATATCGACGAGGCGGACCTTCTTTGGCCGCAACTGCAAGGCCTTCACAACCCTTGTGCTTATCAACACTCTCTGCTGGATAAATAAAATGAAAACGATCTGTTTTAATATATTAAACGGCGCGGCCACTCAGTTACCTAGCTTGCATCAACTATCGGATGCGGGTGTCGGGCAAAACTTAATGCACCTGACCCCCACCAGAGATACCGAACTTATCGTCTGTGGTCAAAGTCAAACACCACTGCCCGGGTTATCAATTCGCGGTAATGGGCTGCTGCCTAATCGCGGAATAAGCCCGGCGGTGTTAACACGTGGCCTACTTAGAATGTTTTATCAGGCTGGCTACAAGATAGAATTTAATAGTTTCAACTTCAATGTGCCTAGGCCCCAAGTCACTAGCCAGGATTGGCTAAGCGTCAACCAACACTTCGGCGGCATTAACAGCAATGCCGAGCGACTTGTCAGCGAGCACCTGTTACCGATATTAACCTCTCAGGCGCAGCGCGGTTGCATCAGTATTTTGGCCGAGTGCGGCGTTGGCGGAACCACCTTTTCGACATTCTGGTTACGCCTGCTAACGGGTCTGCGTCTGTCCCCCGCGGGAAGTACGCTGGACAAAGATAAGCTGGCCAGTAAATCACAAATACTGGCGCAAATAGAACAGCAATATCTTGCTGAAAATTCAAAATTCAATCTGGATGATGTCCTCGCCGACACACAGTTTCATGATGATATTCAAAAGGCCATTTGCTTACTTGTTCGTCATTGGCCGAGCCCATTATCCCTGCCCCACTTTGCTGGCGGCATGATGTTTGTTGCGCCCTTATTAGCGTCACGACAGGCAAAGTTTCTCAATCAGGCCGTTAAGATCTCAACCACCCGATGGGTACTTCAAGGAGACGGCTTTCATGTACTCAATCATTTCAATGCCGGTGATGAGATAAACGCCAACACAACGAACTTTAATGCGTCAACGCTTGAATGCCTCAACGTTTATGAGCAAGGAATCGTGGTTGAAGGCTGTGGTTTGGGCGGTTGCCTAGTGATTGCTGAAGAGCTGGGTTGGAGTGAACAACAGATAATCGACTCACTAGAAAGTGCGGTACAGCTTCATATTAGTCATTTTGTAGATGAAAAACTTTTATTAGAAAGAAACCTTTTGTTAAAGAGAAATATAGCATGAGCGGTTTTAAATTAATGGTGCAAGGCACCACAAGCGATGCTGGTAAAAGCGTCATGGTTGCCGGGCTTTGCCGGGTGCTCGCTAGAAAAGGGATTAAAGTCGCCCCGTTTAAGCCACAAAATATGGCACTTAACAGTGCGGTTACCCCCGATGGTGGCGAGATTGGCCGCGCACAGGCGGTGCAGGCTCAAGCCTGTAACCTACCCTTAAGTGTGCATATGAATCCGATTCTGCTTAAGCCCAATACTGATACGGGCGCGCAAGTCATTATTCGCGGCAAAGCGATAGAAGATATGAATGCCGTCAGTTACCACAGCTTTAAACCTCAACTGTTGGAGATGGTGTTAGAAAGTTTTGACATCCTCGGACAAGGCATGCAGGCAAGACTGGTTGAAGGTGCCGGCAGCCCTGCCGAAGTTAACCTTCGTGAACACGACATTGCCAACATGGGCTTTGCATTAGCGGCGAATACGCCAGTGGTGATCGTCGCCGATATCGATAGAGGCGGCGTATTCGCCCACCTTTACGGCACCTATGATCTACTCAGTGATGATGAGAAAAAGCTGGTTAAGGGCTTTATTATCAACCGCTTTAGAGGCGATATTACGCTACTTGAAAGTGGCCTGACTTGGTTAACTGAAAAGACAGGCGTGCCCGTTTTAGGCGTAGTGCCCTACCTACATGGACTCTATCTAGAAGCGGAAGATGCTATCAATCAGCAGCAACTCGATGATGACTGTCAGTTTAAAATTGTGGTTCCTGGCCTACCTAGAATAAGCAACCATACCGATTTTGACGCGCTGAGATTACATCCTGGTGTCGATCTTTGTTTTGTTAAACCAGGCGATCCTCTTCCTGCAGCAGACTTAATTATTTTACCAGGGTCTAAAAACGTACGCGGCGACTTACAAGCCCTTAGAGATAGAGGCTGGGATAAGCAGATAGCCCGTCATTTGAGATTTGGCGGCAAGATCATTGGCATTTGTGGTGGCTATCAGATGCTAGGGCTGAGTATTGATGATCCCTATGGTGTCGAAAGCGAAATTGGCCAATGTGATGGCCTTGGCTACCTCAATGTGACTACCACACTTGAGAAACATAAAACCCTCAAACAGATCGACGGTCTGCTCACTCTTATGGGGAATAGCTACCCTGTTAAGGGCTACGAAATTCATGCCGGAGTCAGCAAGGTTAACGAACAACAACCCATCACACTGGGTAAAGACTCTAACGCCTATCCCGATGGCGCGCTGTGCCAAAATGATCAAGTGCTAGGCACCTATCTTCATGGTTTTTTTGACGAACCAGAGGCCTGCAATGCTCTGCTAAATTGGGCGGGTTACAAGCAAAGCAAAGCGCAAGATATGACCCGTCTTAGAGAAGATAACCTAAACAGACTCGCCGATAGTCTTGAAGAATCACTCGATCTTAACGCAATATTTAAGGGCCTTGAGGGCTTTAAGGCATGAGTAAGCTTAAAGCCTATTGCCCCGCCCTATTTATAACGGCGCCAAGTAGTGACAGTGGCAAGACCACACTAGTATCGGCAATGGCTAGATACTGGCGAAACCAAGGCAAAAAAGTCAGAGTATTTAAAACTGGGCCTGACTTTATCGATCCTATCTTTCATGAGTTTGCCAGTGGACAACCTAGCCATCAGCTGGATCTGGGCATGATGGGAGAAACGATTTGTAGACAGCATCTCTATCAAGCAGCCCTAGACGCAGACCTCATTCTTGTCGAAGGCGTGATGGGTATGTTTGATGGTGATAACAACAGCGCCAGTCTAGCGGCGAAGTTTGGTATTCCCATGCTTGCGGTGATCCCAGCGGCTAAAATGGCGCAAACCTTTGGCGCAATAGCCTATGGCCTGGCTCACTATCAAAAAGATGTCACTCTGTTTGGCGTCATCGCCAATTATGTAGGCAGCCCCGGCCATGCGTTAATGCTTAAAGATAGCTTACCCGAAGGAATTAGATTTTGTGGTGCGATGCCACGAGATCCAAGCCTTGCTCTTCCAGAAAGACACCTTGGACTAGTTCAAGCCCAAGAGATTGAAGCTATAGATGAATGGCTTGAGCACAGTGCAAAAGTTCTCGCTGATAACTGCGCCCTATCACTACCTGAGCCTGTTTGCTTTGAAGCTGGCTGTTTTGAAGCAGCCTGTTTCGAAGCCGTCGGCTTCAAACCTGAACAAGAGATTATTGGCGAATTTTTATCATCAGCAGTCTTATCACAATCACGGTATCAGCCATTAAAAGGACAGACAATCGCGGTAGCCAAAGATGCCGCCTTCTCGTTTATCTATCGCGATAATATCAGCCTACTTGAACACTTAGGCGCGAGCATTTGTTATTTCTCCCCGATAACCGATGCGGTCATGCCAACAGCCGATAGCCTGTACCTACCTGGGGGGTATCCAGAGTTACACCTTAACACCCTCAGCGAAAACACTTCTATGTGCCAGTCTATCCAGCAACACATCAACAGCAATAAGCCGACCTTGGCCGAGTGTGGCGGCATGCTCTACCTACTTGAGCGGTTAACAACTAAGAATAATGAAAGCGCACTTATGGTCGGCGCACTACCAGGGCACGCTACAATGCAGCCCAAACTACAGGGGCTAGGCATGCTCAGCACCGAGATTGACGGACACACCATGGCGGGTCACTGCTTTCACTACTCGAAATCGAGTGTTGATTTGGCACCGATTGCAATTGCCTCCCAAGCGGGTAAAACCCAGATGCAGGAAAAGGTGTTTCTTTACAAAAACACCCTTGCCTCCTACGTGCACTGGTATCTGCCCAGCTCACCGCAGCTAGTTTGCAAACTGTTTCTAGGCCAGCTAATTCTAAGTCAATTTAAGCGAGAACCGCTTAATCTGGCTGATGGTTCATCACGATGAAGCGCCATCTAGGCGCCATACTTGCGGCCACGAGCTTTCTCACTCGGCTACCTATGCCTAATTGGGTCGCTAAAGACGGCGCCGCCATCGCACAATCTAGCCGTTGGTTTGCCTTTGTTGGACTGTTAATCGGTGCCGTTGCCGCGGGCTTACTGTATGGCTTGACATTGCTAATGGGCCAAGCGCTTGCGGTGGTGGTAACACTGGTGCTGATCATACTGCTAACGGGTGCATTTCATGAAGATGGATTAGCCGATCTGTGTGACGGCTTTGGCGGCGGTTGGGAAAAGAGCCGCAAGCTCGCCATAATGAAAGACAGCCAAATAGGGGCCTATGGTGTGCTGGCACTTATATGCGCGTTCGCTATCAAGGTAACTGCGCTAATTCAGCTGCCACTCACTCTTGCTTGCATCAGTCTTATTGTCTGTCACGCTGGTAGCCGCGCTATCGCGGGCTTAGTCGCGGTTTATCTCCCCTATGCCAGAGAAGACAGTAACAATAAAACCCCGCAAAAAGATGCCGCGTTACCATTCACAAACAGGTTTATTTTATGTGTTAGCGGTGCGCTGCCACTACTGTTTTTACCCTTAAACTATGCACTGATGTTATTGGCCGTTTGGCTAGTGACCTTTATTAGCCTGATTAAACTCATGCAGCGTCATATTCAAGGCTATACCGGCGACACCTTAGGCGCAACGCAGCAGATCATCGAGATTGTCGGCTTAATATTTTTCGTTACTTACCATTTGCAAATACCACTTTCAAACTAAGGCAATACTATGAGTTACCATCCTAAAAAACAGCAACAACATAAACAGAACGTCGAAAAGGCGATGGAAAATGCGCAAGAAGAGCGTGGTCAAATATTAGTGATCACCGGTAACGGCAAAGGCAAGACAACCGCTGGTTTTGGCAATATCACTCGCGCCCTAGGCCATCAACAAAAAGTTGCTGTAGTGCAGTTTGTAAAAGGGGTTGGCGAGTGCGGTGAACGTAATTTGCTCGAGTCTCTTAATGTCCCCTTTCATACTATGGCTACAGGCTTTAGCTGGAATAGCGAAGATAAAGCCCAAGACAAACTCGCCGCCGAGCAAGCTTGGCAACAGGCAAAACGTTGGCTGCAAGATCCCGAGTTGGACATGCTGCTGTTAGATGAACTCACTTACATGATTACTTGGGACTTTCTTGATCTTAACGAGATTATTACTGCGCTAAAACAGCGACCTAAAGAGATGTCGGTAATCATCACAGGACGAGCAGCTCATCGCGAGCTTAAAGAGCTTGCCGATACAGTGAGTGAAGTGCGCCCTGAAAAGCATGCTTTTCATCAAGGCCTTATGGCACGTAAAGGTTTGGACTGGTAGTCCACTTTCAGTTTGAGAAACGAGGATTAGTGATGCTGCAGTTAGCCAATATTACCGTTACCCCGAAACCAGGGCATCTATTCGACAATTGGAAAAGCGCAGGTGAATGGCTCAATAACATGAACCTTTCTGGCTTTGAGATTTATCCTCATGGCGTTATTAACGCGAAAGATATTCCCTCACGTTTGGTCGGCGGTTTTCATCTGCAGTCCTTCCCCATCTTAACGCCGCTTTTATATAACGATCGCAACCGGCTAATGACGATCTTTGGAGACTGGCAGACCGTAGAACAATTTTATGGTGGCACCGATGCCGAGCATATCGTCAAGGTAATCATCAGCCAGCTCAACCTTGCCGCGAGTCTGAATGCACCCTATGTGGTATTTCATCCTATGGACTGCGATATGGAGCATCTGTTTAGCCAGCAGTTCCCGTGGTCACTGGAGGATACGCTTACCGCTTGTAGTGAACTACTTAACCTCGCCCTTAGCCAAAGTAAGTACAAAGGTTGGTTACTATTTGAAAATATGTGGTGGAAACAGAGCTTTCGGCTAGATAGCAGACGCGAATACGACGATTTAAGAGCAAGGGTTAACTACAGCAAGTGCGGGATTTGTTTTGATACTGGCCACATGATGTCGACCACCAGCTTAGCAAATGAAGCTGATGGGATTTCATTTTTACTGAACAGACTGCGCCAACTCGATTTAAACCAAGAGATCAAAACCCTACATCTCAATAGTAATTTGAGCGACAGTGAACGAGCCCCTCTAAAATCAACACGCAAAGAAAAGGATAGCTCCGTGCATACTTGCTACCAGGAATGTCACGGGTTTTGGGAGCAATTTAATATTGCGCTAAAACATATCACTCACTTAGACCCTCACAATGGTTTTAAGAGTGTCGAGCTTTCCCCGCTAGTTGCGGCTATCGAACCCGATTATCTTGTCCACGAAGTCTCGCAAAAAACGCTTTTTGAATGGAGCCGCAGTATAAATATTCAGCGCTCCTGCATCACCAAACTACAAGTAAAACAGCAGTATAACGTGCAGCCAAGTGATAAAGAAATCGCGTAAATAAGTGCGCTGCTAAGGGCAATTATGACAAGCTCGTTTTCGGACAGAAGTTTGCTGACTTGTCGAATAACAAGTTTCAAATATCTTTCGAATGGGTTAGTTGGTCTGAGTTGGTATTTATCCTTGAGTTCTAAGATTTAGCCCCTGAATAGTATGGCTTTAATTAGATTTATAGCCTGCTGCTGAATGTGCAAACTTCTGTGACACTGTGCCCCCTCTATTTTTAACGGAAATGGTCCCTATAGCCTCTACGACAGCTTCCCTGCTGTCGAAGGTCCTAAGGAATACAGATTCACAATAGGCTGGTCGGGTTCAGATTCTGGGGGGCGGCACCCCATACAATCCAGTGCATTACAATTACCTTTCAGCCCTAAGCCTGTTTCATCAAACCAAATCACAGCGATGAATTCAACGCATAATGGTATAAATTGATGCCTCCAGCTAAACCAATAGGGTCACTTTGCATATACCTTGCGGTTTTTGCATCGTAATCTCTAAAGCCATTTTGCCAACTGTCTTTTTCAGCATCATAGTACTGACCCGGTAACCCTATGTTCAAGCCACTAATCTTGTCGATAAGCCAAAGGATAGGTGGTGCACTTCTAGGTTGAACGTGGCACTTCTACTTTGAACAAGGGCGGTCTAAAACATGCCATTTACAATGGATGTCAATGATTAGTCAGGAGGTATCTCCTTCAATTTACATACCGAGTATTTGCTATAGAGCTTTCCTGTTTGCCTGTGCCCGTCGGGGGATCCGACGCTGCATTCTAATGACCATGTCACAAAACCTGCTAAAACAGATAGTTTGCTGCAAAATCTAATAGTAGTTATTTGCTTGGCTTATCCTAATCTCACAAGCACCCAATATAGGTGATAATATAAAAAGAGATTAAATGATGAACAAACTTCCTCTGGCAGCGTTGCTGACTGCTTTCTTCCTCGGAGGCTGTGGTAGTGACAGTGAGACTGCTTCCCCCTCTTTGCCTGAGCCCGAACAACCTAAACCCGATTTCCTAAGCATCGATGTTAAGCCAAACGCTAAATTTGAAGGCGAAATCACAGTCTATCTTGGCCGTTACGATGATCGCTTGAAGGATTGGCTACAGGCCAACCTTGATAACCCAAGTAAGGATCTCAATGGCGATGGTCATGTGGATGAGCGCGATGCGCACCTAGATAAAACGCCTGAACATCCCAATGGTGTCTTTAATGAGCCCGAACAGTACTACACCTTAAATGCCGCCGATATTGCTAAAGTACTGTCCACCAATCCCGACGGTTTAGGCGCTGGCAGTGCCCGTGCAGATATCTTTGTTGAAGGTCATTACTCTGCCTTTGATCTACTTCGCTACCTAGTACATACCCGTAAAGATCTGCGTTTTGACTCAGTGATTTTACCATTGGAGACCGGACGTGATGCCCATGAGTTTATGATCTCTTGGGATCGTAACCAAGATGGGATCTTTGATGAGCGTGATGCCAATGTGTATAGCAATTTCCAGAGTCCAGATTGGCATGCAAGAATCAAGTCAAATGGCGGCGTGGAGAAAAAGCTTAATGGGACTCTAGATGGAAAAGGGCCTCAAGGAGAAGGTCATTATGAACGTTTAGATCAAGTTGTGTTGCAACCAGGCATGTCGGTGCGTTTCCAGCCTTTTTCACCGGAGATGACCCAGAGAAGGCAATGGGTACAAGATAGAGAAATGGCGCGTCTAGCGCAAAATGGTGGCAAGGTTATCGTCCCAAAATTGATGATCAACAAGCCCGATCCTGCCAACTTAGACGACAGAAGCAAAGACACTCTAATGATGATTGAGAACTTGGAGGTGACAGCACATAACATGCGACCCGATATTTTTAAGCCTGGGGTCATCACCAAGATGGATGTGTTCTTATCGGCTAGGCAGCGTGGCGTCGATGTTAAGTTTAACTATTGGCCAACACTGTCCACCGGTGCCAAGGTCGATCATTTTGCCCTGTTCAGTGTCGATGGTATTGACTCTCAGGTGGGTAAAGGCTGGACTACAGCATATGGTGAAATGTCGGTAATGAATGATTTCAAGCCGAACGCTAAGTGTGAATTTAGCCGGCCTGAAAGTGGTGGCATGGATCTAGAGGTGGATGCAGAGCACTGTCGTCTGGATTGGAACTCGAACTTCGGTGGTAACGTTATTCATGTGATGAGCGATGTTTGGGTTATGAACCAGCCTGTTGAGTTCGTGATGACGGGCTACCTGAGCCATTACCCGTTGTGGGGCATGGAGGAATTCAATGGCCTTCAGTCCAAAGAGCGTGATTTTAGT
Organism: Shewanella sp. 125m-7; assembly: GCF_052977045.1. NCBI lineage: Bacteria > Pseudomonadati > Pseudomonadota > Gammaproteobacteria > Alteromonadales > Shewanellaceae > Shewanella > Shewanella sp. 125m-7. Next base: position 3,325 of record NZ_JBRILQ010000019.1, on the reverse strand, counting down.
GAAGACCGAGATGGTTCAAATATCGCTTCTTTGCAGGTATTTGATCTTCCCGCTGCAGACGATAAGGATGCGGCAATTCTGAATGAATCACACTTTGGCTGGAAAATTTCTGATTGCACTGAGTGTCACGTCGAAGAGAAGGACCCTCTGGGACATGGCGGGGAAAGTTGGCCGATTAACACTACTGATGGGTTCTCCACTATGCAGCCGTACTACTGTGCGACTTGTCATGGCAGCAATGGAGCACCATTGGCACATAATGAAACAGCCCGTTGTTTCTGGTGTCATACAGGGGAAGCCAATACCCCTAAACATCACGGCGACGCCTCCAGCAAAAAGCTCTACAGCAAGGATGAGCTGCTGAGTAATGATAAGGTCTATCCCGATTCCGTTCCCGGTCTACTGAATGTACTGCCCAGAGATAAGTGGGGTAACTATGAGGTCTACGACAACATCTGGCACTCAAAAAATTCCGACTGGAATATGAGTGATGTGTTCCCAGATCCATACTCATGTATGACCTGTCATCCAGATAAATAGTGATAAAAGTCAATCTGCGGCATATTTGTCGCAGATTACTGTGATAAATAGCAGTATTCCAGTGGTGAGTCAGTGGTAGGATGCCGCTGTTTTTGAGCGAATGATTACACGGCAATGACCACCTACACACAAAGATGCGATATCAACCCCATAATCTTAGAAAATGTCAGCCGATTTTTGGGGCAATATGGGATCATTGAGTTTTTTTACGGGATCACAACGAAAGTGATCCCGCCATACAGCCACCAGTTTAAAAACCTTAAACGCCGTATTCCATCCGATATGATCAAGTCTCAATATGGAGTTTACTCTAGCGAGAGTATTCGAAAATTTCGGCATATGTATCTGCAGTACTTTGCATCGGAGGATAGTGCGTATTTCCGACCTCATCCTATGGGATTGAGTATTTGGGCCGATCCTGATTTTAGCGGCCCCAAAGGGCGGAGGTTTGCAGGGTTGATGGCAGAGCACCGATTTTGCAGTCGTGGGGTGTGGCATATGCCAACAAACTATCATCCCGATTGGCTGTGTGCGTTTGTTTTTTTCTCTGATCTGCCGCGGGAAGATCTGTTGGCAAGGTTGTTGCCACATGAGAATGAGATCGAAGCCCAGTTGATAATGTTTGCCAGTTACTTCAATGAGCAACATATTAGCCAGCTCAACCCTATTAGCAATTTTAACTGCCTGTCGGAACGTTCTTTGACAATTTTGAGGCTAACCGCCGATGGTTACTCCAGTGAGGAGTTGGCTGCCAAGCTTTGTATTACGGAAAGCGGCGTTAACTATCACTTGGATAGGTTAAAAGAGCTGCTTAATGCCAAAAACCGAGTTCAGTTGATCAGTATGGGATACTCCCTCGGATTATTAAACGGTTAATTGTTCATTCTATATTTTTGTGTCTTTGTATGATTCTAATCAACTGAATGAATTGAAAACTAATGATTTGGGGGCATTTTCAATTTAGAGACTAAATCGCTTGGACTCAAATTGAAGAAGAAAATTATCAAGTGTAGATGCGGTTGTGGCCGTTGATGGCATCACATAGGCTCAAGCCCCCAAGTGGTAACAAAGTTACCGATTACAGCCATACGAAATTTACAGCGTAAACTCGAAAAACTCACAGTTTCCCGGTACTTGCTGTTGATCGGACCAAGGTGCAACCCCGCTTGCGACATTTTGCAGTACCCGTAGCCACTCTCCGTGCCCGATCACCACTAAGGTATTAATGTCTAAACACTCAATGCTGGCGAAAAACTTTTCGACTCTGGCTAATACCGCAGTGGCTGACTCCGCATTCTTAATGTCAATATGGTTAGCATTGAAGCGTTGATCATAAACGTGCCATCTATCATCGCCCTTCTCTCTTAATAGACCTTGTAATTCCCCAAAGCATCGTTCACGCAGTAACGAAGATGACTGGGTAGAAATATTCAAACTCTCATTCACGTACGTTGCCGTCGACAGAACAAAAGTAAAGCCACCCATTGTAAATCAATAACATACCAGTCTATTTTTGTTATTAACAATTCAGTGGTACTCATCAGTTAGTTTGTTACTTACGGTGTGCAATTGAGAGTAGAAAAAGGCGCTATAAACATGGATTAGGCGGTAAATTTCTGAATTCGAGGCAACGTAAATTAGTTCATAGAATTAATCTACCAACTGAGTGGGAAATCGGTAGAATAGCCTAGCTTGCTGAGAGATATCGGCAACTATTAGCAAAGTGCCTTCGCCGCTTTTCTAAATGTTCACAGTAATGGGTTATCTCTTGCAACGACCCAACAGGCCCATGGAATAGTTTGCCAAAATCAGTAGCAAGCTTAAGCCAGTTCTCGCTCGGAATATTGAGCCTGTTCAGTATCTTCTCTGCGTTAGCAGAGATTGTGCCTCGTTTATCATCACGAATAATTCGCCCGGTTTCATCTACAAGTGTTAAGTAATCTTTAAGCGAGAAGTTAATCCCTTTCGGCTGATGCTTTTTCTCATTACCGATAAAAGGCAATAGTTTAGCGGGTTGCATCCCCTTCAGGGCGGCGTTCACTCTCAGTTGTAAACTGGTGTAGTCTGATTTTTCAGGCGTTTTAGCCATATTGGCACGAATAGGATTAAGCTCTACATAGGCCATGCAGGCTAGCACTGCGGCCTCATCGAGTAACGCCTGACTTTTAAAGCGCCCTTCCCAGAAATGTCCGGTGCAGCTGTCTTCATAATTGGCTTGTCTTGCGATAGGTTCGTTTAAGCACCTCATAAACCAACTGATATCGCTAAGGCGTGAACGGTAAGTCGCAATCAAGTGTTTCAGTACGGCTACCATGCACTCTTCAATTACGTCACCTTTAGCAAATTTCAGTGTTAAATCAGTACCGTTAAACAGCTTATTCCACTGCTCAACGACTTCTCTATCAGACCAAGCGTTGGCTGTTTCTATGTCGATATAAAGCACCACATGCAAATGATTACTCATCACTGAATACGCAGCGACGTCAATTGCAAACACTTCAGTTAACTTCAATATTTGCGCCTCAACCCAACCACGGCGATGGTCATAGTTCTTACCTGTATATTTATCCTCTCCGCACAAGAAGGCACGCCTAACCACACGACTACAACAGTGGTAATAGGGTGTGTCTTCTAGGCTAATTAACGTACTTCTAGAACGGGGCATAACTACCTCCTACTTCAGCAATAACTAAAGCTTAGTAAGGGAGGCCACGTTCAACCTAGAAGTGCACCACCTATACTTTTTTAAAAGATTAGGAGGGGATTATGGGACAGCAATATAACC
>NZ_JBRILQ010000018.1:0-81148 GCF_052977045.1 Shewanella sp. 125m-7 | reverse complement strand
CTATGGTGTGCAGTTCCATACTCAACTTGGGCGTCTATCTTGACCGAGCATGGTCTTGAGCTGTTAGCCAACTTTATTCACATCACCTAAGCCGTTACCTCAGCCAAAGCATTCTGCTGGTGAGAATGCCAGCTGAAAAATCTATGGTGTGCAGTTCCATACTCAACTTGGACGTCTATCTTGGCCGAGCAAGGCCATGAGTTGTGAGTCAACTTTATCAAAATCAGCTAAATCGCTACTAACTGTTACAATTTTAACAGCTTTGTCAGATTGGTCTGTTGCCAAAGTGTGGTATAAAAGTCCGCAAAAATACCAATAATAAAAGGGATGGATATGAAAAGCGTCATTCGTCATGTCGGCTTTAGTGCACTTTCACTGGCAGTATTAGCAGGTTGTAGTGCAACCACGGTTTCTCCTGAGCAAGCTCAAGCGACTAATCAAAGTACCTACCAAGCAGCAAGTCAAACAACTCAAGTTGCCTTATCGGCACCTCCTCAAGTCGATCAAGCATTGACCTTAAACCAAATCATGGCTAATCCTGATTGGATGGGTCTATTTGCTAAAGGTGCTTATTGGAGTGATGACGGTCAGTCTATCTACTTTGCCAGACAAGCCCACGGCGCGCCGACTAAAACCTATTATCAGCAAGGCATCAATGGCACGGCGGCAAGCGAATTAGCGTTAAATCAGCTACACAGCGCCGATCAACGCCGTGGCGTGCTCAATAATGACAAGACGCGTAAAGCCTATATCTACCAAGGGAACTTGTTCGTTAAAGATCTAAACAGCGGCAAGGTGGCTCAACTTACTCGTCAAAACACCGCTATTGATGGTGTGCGCTTTTTAAATAATGGCGATATTGCTTATTGGCAGGGTGATAACATTTTCAAAATTCACCAAAATTCAGGTTTGGTTGAAGAGATTGCCAATATCAAGATGGCAGCTGCGCCTAAAGGTGTGCAAGACCCTGAAAGCTATATTGCTAAGCAACAACACAGACTTATCCAGTATGTAGCGATGCAGCAAGATAACGCTACTGCAAAGCAAGACTATAAGGAAGAGCTTGCTAAAGCCGATCCGACGATGTCGGCAAAGACTTGGTATTTAGGCGATAAAGAGGTCGTGACCAATTTAAGCCTATCACCCGATGGACGCTATGTGATTGTGGCGCTGCGTGATAAAGAATACAGCTGGCGTGGTGAGCATGACATTATGCCCAATTACCTAGGTAAAGACGGTTATGTTGATGCAGTGCCAGCGCGCGCTCGTGTGGCTGAGGATAACAATCCTGGTGAGCGTTTAGTGCTGCTGGACCTAAATACTCATAGCAAAAAAGATATCACCATTGAGGGCTTAACCGGCTTTGATGAAGATGTACTTGCCGAGGTAAAGGCTGAGAATGCTAAAGCCAAGGGTGAGAGTTATAAAAGTAAGCAAGCACCGCGTAACTTGCAGTTAATGCAAGATTGGGGTTGGGTACAAAGCGCTATTCAGTGGTCTGAATCAGGCGGTAACGTGGCTGTGATGCTTGAAGCTGTCGACAATAAAGACCGCTGGATAGCCACACTTAATTTAGATAAGGGGAGTTTAACCACGCAGCATCGCCTACATGATGACGCTTGGGTAAACTATAACTTTAACCAATATGGTTGGTTACCCAACACTGACAGTCTTTACTATTTGTCAGAAGAAACCGGATTTTCTCATCTTTACCTAAAACAGCAGGGCGAAAAAGCAACGGCGCTGACCCAAGGTCAATTTGTAGTGAGCGATATCACTTTAGGCCCCAAAGCGCAGTTTATTTACTACAAAGCCAACAAGACTCATCCAGGGATTGATAACGTTTACCGGGTCGAGATTGCTACAGGTAAAGATGAGCAGTTAACCCAGTGGCATGGTCAACTTGACTACACCTTGAGCCCAGATGGTAGCGCGCTGCTACTCAATGCCTCTACTCGCATTAAGCCTGCAGAGCTTTTTGTACAGCCGATTGGTGGTGAGCTTAAGCAGCTAACACGCTATACCAGCGAGGCATTTAGCAATTACGCATGGCAGGCGCCAGAAGTCGTCGCCGTGCCATCGACCCACGGTGCTGGTGAGGTTTACGCGCGGGTTTACCTGCCACAAGGTTACACTAAAGATAATGCTGATAAGTATCCAGCGGTGATCTTTAACCACGGTGCGGGTTACCTGCAAAATGCTCACTACGGTTTCTCTGGTTACTTCAGAGAGTTCATGTTCCATAACTTACTCGCTCAACAAGGCTACGTGGTGATGGACATGGATTACCGTGGTTCTAAAGGATATGGACGCGATTGGCGCACGGCGGTTTACCGTCAAATGGGCACGCCAGAAGTTGAAGATCTTAAAGATGGTGTTAACTGGATGGCGGCTAACGTCAATGTTGATGCGGGTAAGGTTGGCACTTACGGTGGTTCTTACGGTGGTTTCTTAACCTTTATGGCATTGTTTAATGAGCCAGAGTTATTCCAAGCGGGCGCAGCGCTGCGACCTGTGACGGATTGGGCACATTACAACGCACCTTATACGTCTAATATTCTCAACACGCCTGATGTGGACCCTATCGCCTATGAGCGTAGCTCGCCCATCGAGCATGCTCAGGGACTTCAAAAGCCACTGCTTATTATGAGTGGAGTATTAGATGACAACGTATTCTTTCAAGATAGTGTACGTTTGGTGCAGCGTTTAATCGAGCTTGAAAAGCCGATGTTTGAAACCGCTATTTATCCGGTAGAGCCTCATGGTTTCCGTCAACCATCGAGCTGGTTAGATGAATATCGTCGTATCCATAAGTTGTTTGAGCAAGAGCTGAAGTAGTTACCCCTTGCTGTGATAGGTAACTTAAGGACTCCTGGGTCTATACATTCTGGGGAGTCCTTTTTGCTTATATTGATATCTGTTTTCGCAAAGTTATCGATAAATGTTTAGACTGGTTGCATATTGTGTACATGGAGATAGATTGGCAGTGGCAATTTCGGTCGCAGGTGGAGTTAAGCCAGCACAAATCATAGAGATAGAACATCGACTACTAAAGCAGTTGATCGTCGGTCGAGGCAAGTCTATTAGCATGGACGGTGAGCCTAATGCCGATCTAGAAGATGATGCCAATAAACTGGAGATTGAACGTGAGGCCATCCGTGAAAGGTTAGCTAAGCAGAATCAAGCCAAGGCCATTTTTGAGGCTGTCTCTACGCAATTGCTAAGCAGTGTGAATAACAGTATTGAGCATCAACTCTCGTCACCGGAGCAGGTACTTAAGCAGTCAAAGTTAGATGATAAACAGATCATCTTGCTAGAGTTGCTCTATTCAGAGCAGGTTGACTTAGCGCGTATTCGACCATTGGTCACCGCTCTACCTTGGCTTGAGCGTGACTTAGTGAATATGGTTAACAGTTCCACCTTTAGGCACCGTAGGCCTAAGTCTTCTGATGTGCAGGTAACCGATGTTAAGTTGGTGCTTAACTATATTGGGATTGAAAACCTCCAGGCATTAGTACCTTATTTTTGTCTTAGAAACTTAATGCCTACAGGGCAACCGCAGATGCTGTGGTTGACTCGAAAATTTTGGCGTTACAGTATCGTAGCCGCTATTACTGCCCAAACTTTAGCTGCCATACACCAAAAAGCCCCAGCCTTTATTTATAGTTGTAGCTTAATGAGCCAACTGGGCGCCACTTGTGTGATTAACCAATGCGCTAAGACATTTGATGATATGTGGGGAACCTGGCTCAGAGAGGCGAGCGCAAGCCGAGATAAAGAGCTCTATGATGCGGTGATGGCAACAGAGTTTCCTGCAAGTGATGTGTACCAGCAAGTCTTAAGCCATGGCCGAGCGCTTAATTGGCAACTCCTTAGCTTACTTAAGTTTGATGACAGCCGCTTAACCAAAACCTTTAAGTCGATCGATACAAGCCTTAAATACGCAGAACTTGATGAAGACTCGGCGTTAATAGAACGCGCTAATTGCTACGCCAAAGTCTATCTACTAAAAGAAGCCGACAATATTAGCGCTGCAGAATGCCGATTAATGTTTGATTATTACCAGCTCTCGCAGCAAGAACAGATCCGCTTGAGCGCGCAAAACTTTCGTAAGCTAACACTGTTCTAAACCTACAGCTTTCCTTACCCGTTTATTGATGATATCGAGTGAATAAAGCCACTTTTGGATTCGGTTCTAGTCGGTAACGCTCATTAAAGCTTCCGATTTGTGTAATAAACTTGTTTAAATTGATTACTGTTATTACCGGTTTTGACTGAGTTTTCAGTTAGGCAGTAATATTTATAGCTGGAGTTTTTGAGCGTTTTTTGTGTGCTTTATGCAATATTGAACAGAGTCTGTATTGCAAAGTTTGATTCTCAGTAAATGGTATACAATTTCGGTTTGCTTGTAAGGCCTGTTGTTTATCGATTTAAACCAGCGTTTTTCCCGTGATTATCGATATAAACCTTAACAAATCCCCACTGAATTCCGTCATTAGTTATTCATTATCTATGAATAACTAGCAAAGTTGAGCGCTAGATAACTTTTTTATGACTATTTATGCTTAAAGCCCCGCTATATCTGCTTTGTTAATTCTAAAACTCAAATCTTTATGCAGTGTTTACGCTCTTCCTCCTCTTGATGATTGTTAAAAACTGGTATTTTGATCACATTTTCGCTAATAATGTCCTCCTAGCTAAACAAACAATCGCCATGTCACCAACAAAAGATTAAAGACATTGAGCGGAATACGACCAGCTAATAAGGTCGATAATGACAAAGGATGAGAAGGAATGAGCGTAACTATGAATCTTACACGTGCCCAATTTGATGAAGTTATGGTGCCTAACTATGCGCCTTCAGCGGTTATTCCAGTTCGTGGTGAAGGTAGCCGAGTTTGGGATCAAGAAGGTAAAGAGTACATCGACTTTGCAGGTGGCATTGCGGTTAACTGTTTAGGTCATTGTCACCCAGCTTTGGTTGGCGCGCTAAAGACTCAAAGCGAGAAGCTTTGGCACCTTTCTAACGTAATGACTAACGAGCCAGCACTTGAGCTCGCGACCAAGCTAGTTGAGGCGACATTTGCCGATCGCGTTTATTTTGCTAACTCGGGTGCAGAAGCAAACGAAGCGGCACTTAAGCTCGTTCGCCGTTATGCAATGGATAAGTTTGGCGCTGAAAAAGACCAAATTATCGCATTCGATAAGGCCTTCCACGGCCGTACTTTCTTCACCGTAAGTGTTGGTGGTCAAGCGGCATACTCAGATGGCTTTGGTCCTAAGCCACAGAGCATTACTCATGTGCCATTTAATGATATTGAAGCATTAGAAGCGGTATTTTCTGATAAAACGTGTGCCGTAATGATGGAGCCATTGCAGGGTGAAGGCGGCATTATTGATGCGGATCCTGAATTTTTAAAAGCGGTTCGTGCACTTTGTGATAAGCATAATGCATTACTGGTATTTGATGAAGTTCAAACAGGTGTAGGCCGTCTAGGTGAACTATATGCTTATATGCGTGGCGATGTAGTACCTGACGTTTTGACAACAGCAAAAGCACTTGGTGGTGGTTTCCCAATTGCAGCCATGCTTACGACGAAAGAGATCGCCGATCATCTTAAGATAGGTACTCATGGTTCTACTTATGGCGGTAACCCGCTAGCTTGTGCAGTGGGCAATGCAGTAATGGATGTTGTTAATACTCCAGAAGTCTTGAACGGCGTTAAGCACCGTGAACAACTATTGCGTGACGGTCTAACTCAAATCAATAACAAGTACGACGTGTTTTCTGAAATCCGCGGTCAAGGCCTATTGATTGGCGCTGTGATGAGCGAAAAGTACCAAGGCCGTGCAAAAGAGTTCTTGGTTGCCGCTATTAACGAAGGCGTAATGAGTCTAGTTGCTGGTGCAAATGTTGTTCGCTTTACGCCATCTCTAGTTATCCCGGAAGCTGATATCGCTGAAGGTCTAGCGCGTTTTGAGCGTGCAGTCGCAAAAGTTGTCGAAGCCTAATGGGCATACGGAGTGTTATCAATGATAACGCTCCTTTTTTTGTCTTTAGGATAGCTTGAACGTTTCTTGAGCAGAGCTTGTCTTATAGTGAGAAGGCTGACAGAAGTGGCAAGTGTAGCGAGGAGACTCCTAGATGCTAGTTATACGTCCAATACGCTCGACTGACTTTAAAGCGCTATATCAAATAGCGGAAGAATCGGGGCATGGATTCACATCGTTACCAGTAAATGAAGCGCTACTTCGCAGCAAAATTGCTCGAGTGGAAGCTTCGTTTACCAAGCAGATCGACAAACCTTTCGATGAAGGCTACTTGATGGTGCTAGAAGATACCGAAACCGGTGAGGTTGTTGGTACTTGTGGGATTGAAGCTGCCGTGGGTATGGTCGACGCTTTTTATCATTATCGATTGGGTACAGAAGTTTATCACTCTGATCAGATTGATGTGCGTAATGAGGTCGAGACCTTAACCCTTTGTCATGATTACACGGGGGCAGCTGAACTCTGTACGCTTTTCTTACGCGATAGTTACCGTAAAAACAATAATGGCCGTATGCTTTCAAGAAGTCGTTTCTTGTTTCTTGCACAGCACGCTGAACGTTTTGGCGAAACCGTTATTGCAGAGATGCGTGGCGAAAGTGATGCTGAGGGTAATTCACCTTTCTATGGCTGGTTACAAGAGCACTTCTTAGGAATCGATTTTGTGCAGGCCGATTATCTTTCAGGCTTAAGTCAAAAAGCGTTTATGGCAGAGATGATGCCAAAGAATGCGGTTTACGTATGTCTATTACCAAAAGAAGCCCAAAAGGTGATTGGCGAGGTGCATGCCAATACTCGCCCTGCACTTAATCTGTTGCAAGCCGAGGGTTTTAGGTGCCGTGGTTATGTGGATATTTTTGATGGTGGACCAACGGTTGAATGTCACCTAAATGATATACGCTCGGTGCGTGAAAGCCGCTTACTAACCGTCACCATAGGTGAAACCTCGAGTGAGGCAACAAGCTATATCGTTTCAAATACCCAACTAGCAGATTACCGTGCTACAGCGACTAATTTAACTGTAGTCATCGACAGCGACGACGTGATTTTAGATGCTAAAACTGCTGCAGCCCTTATGGTTGAAGATGGTGAGCAGATCCGCGTTTTGCCAATGTAGGAATAGAAAATGACACAATTTATCGAAGGTAAGTGGGTTGCAGGTTTAGGTCACGAAGTGACGTCAATTAACCCTGCCAACCAAGACGTAATTTGGAATAGTAAAACTGCCACACCAGAGCAGGTATCTCAAGCTGTTGATGCTGCACGTAAGGTGCAATTTGACTGGTTTATGCTGGGCTTTGAATCGCGTTTAGCCATTATTGAGGCGTATCGTGACCAACTTGAAGCCAATAAAGCCGAAATGGCCGAAGTGATCGCTCAAGAAACCGGTAAGCCACAGTGGGAAACTGCGACTGAAGCTGGCGCGATGATTGGTAAGATTGGCCTTTCTGTTGCCGCTTACCATAAGCGTACTGGTACATCTGAAAATGATACACCTGCAGGCCGCGCAGTATTGCGCCATAAGCCACATGGTGTAGTTGCGGTATTTGGGCCATATAACTTCCCAGGTCACCTGCCAAATGGTCATATAGTACCTGCGCTGCTTGCGGGTAATACCGTGGTGTTTAAGCCATCAGAGCTAACGCCAAAAGTCGCTGAGCTGATGCTTAAGCTATGGGAAAAAGCAGGTTTACCTGCTGGTGTGATTAACCTCGTTCAAGGTGAGATTGAAACGGGTAAGGCGCTTGCGGCACACCCACAAATTGACGGTCTGTTCTTTACTGGTAGCTCACGCACTGGTCATATTTTGCATCAGCAGTATGCTGGCGATCCGGGTAAAATTTTGGCACTAGAGATGGGGGGGAATAACCCGCTTATCATCAAAGATGTTGCCGACACTAAAGCTGCTGTTCACGACATCATTCAGTCCGCGTATATTTCAGCTGGTCAGCGTTGTACTTGTGCACGTCGTCTTTATGTTGAAAAAGGTGCGGCGGGTGATGCACTGCTTGAGCAGCTTGTCGCGGCAATAAAGCAGATCAAAGTTGGACCTTGGAACGCGCAACCACAACCCTTTATGGGCTCGATGATTTCTGAGACTGCCGCAAAAGGTATGGTTGAAGCGCAGCGTAACTTGATTAACTTAGGTGGTAACTCTCTGGTTGAGTTGACTCATCTAGAATCGGGAACAGGCCTTGTTTCTCCTGGTTTGATTGATGTCACCGATGTGATTGAGCTGCCAGATGAAGAGTATTTTGGCCCACTATTGCAAGTCGTGCGTTATAGCGATTTTGATCAAGCTATCAAGCTTGCTAACGCGACTCGCTATGGTCTTTCGGCTGGCATTTTGGCGGATAGCCGTGAAGATTATGACTACTTCCTTGCGCGTATTCGTGCGGGTATTGTTAACTGGAATAAGCAGATCACCGGCGCTTCGGGCGCGGCACCATTTGGTGGTGTTGGTGCATCGGGTAACCACAGAGCCAGCGCGTTTTATGCCGCTGATTACTGTGCCTACCCCGTTGCTTCAGTAGAAGCTGATGCGGTGAGTCTACCCGCAACATTGAGTCCAGGTTTGAGTTTGTAACCTCAAACAAGCTATAAAAGGGAAGCGCTCGGGGCGCTTCCCTTTTGTTTATATCGAGTCTGTTGCTATAAACAAAAAACTAAGCTGTATCCCTCAAACGTGTATCGCCGCGTGATTAAACCAACTAACTAAATAAACAGGTAAACACGCAGGCGTAAAGGAGCTAACAATGCACACGAATGTAAACGCGTTATTTGAAGCACTTTGGCAAGACTATATTGAAATGACACCTTCAGCGGCTAAAGTGCAGCAGTTGCTGTCTAAGGGCGAGGTAATCATCAATGATCATATTGCACTTAGAACGTTTAATATTGCCAAGGTTAACCTTGAAGTATTAGCTGCGCATTTCGAATCTATCGGCTATGTCGCATGCGGCGATTATAAGTTTGAAGCCAAAAAGCTCAATGCGAAGCATTTTGAACATCCTGACAGTACACAGCCAAAAGTGTTTATTTCTGAATTGTTAGTTGAAGAGTTTAGCGATGAACTGCAAGCTACGGTTAATGGCTTAATAGATCAGATTGATAAGGACGCAACCACTGCCGACAACTTCTTGTACTCAGGCCGTCACTGGCAGCTCGATACTAAGACTTATCAGGCACTATTAGCTGAGAGTGAATACGCTGCCTGGGTTGCTGCATTTGGTTATCGTGCTAACCATTTCACGGTATCGATTAATTATCTACCAGGTTATGAAACCATATTTGAAGTTAACGATGCTTTAAAAGCCGCAGGCTTTGTATTGAATGCGTCGGGCGGTGAAGTAAAGGGCAGTCCAGAGGTATTACTGGAGCAGTCATCGACGATGGCAGATAGGATCCCTGTTAGCTTCTCAGACGCAGTGATTGACATTCCTAGCTGTTTTTATGAGTTTGCCTTGCGTTATCCTAAAGCAGACGGGGAGCTTTACACCGGCTTTGTAGCGGCTTCTGCTGACAAGATTTTTGAAAGCACTAATGTTAATGGCTAGCGTTAATAACGACTGTTAATAACGGCTGTTAATAACGACTGTTAATCGCGACTGTTAATCGCGACTGTTAATCGCGACTGTTAATCGCGACTGTTAATCGCGACTGTTAATCGCGACTGTTAATAACGACTGTTAATCGCGAGTGCTAATAACTAACGGTAAAGGCTAGGTGCAAATTGTGAGAGCAAAGAAGCGGCCTAAATTAACTCTTTAGCATGTCGCATAAAAAAACCGGACTCGAGTCCGGTTTTTTTATGGTTTTAATACCTTGAATTTTAATTAAGCTTTAGAAGAGCAAGGTGACTTTCAGCCCCGATAAGCTCTTGCTGTTTTCGAACTTGAGTTCAATCTTATACTGCTCGGCAATATCCTTAACAATCGACAAGCCTAAACCGTGGCCCATAGTCGCCTCGTCGAGACGTTTGCCCCTGTGGGTCAGCTGCGCTAGCTCTTCTGTTTTTACCCCAGGCCCATCATCTTCTATCGTCAATTTAAGCTGCTGATCTTGATGGCTAATGCAGACTCGGATCTCTGAATTCGCCCATTTATAAGCGTTGTCGAGTAGATTCCCTAATAGCTCCATACCGTCTTCACGGTGCATCGGCAATCGAGTAATGGCGCTAGGAATATCAAAGCGGCAGTGGATAGACTTAGTGCGGTGAACCTTATTAAGGGTTTGAGCTAAATCTTCGATATCTTTGGGGAGTTGCATCTGCGCTGCAGGTAGCATATCACCAGTGATCCGCGCAGCCGCCAATTTACGTTCAATCATCTTATGCACTAAATTCAGCTGTTTTTGCAGCGCTTCAGCCGATTCAGGTTCTTTTAAATAGAGAGCTTCAACTTGTTGCTGCATCACTGCCAAAGGCGTTTTAAGGCCATGACTTAGGTTACCTAAGTTGTTACGGCTGCGCTCAATCTGCTTACTTGAATAGGTCAATAACTCATTATAGTTTTTGGCTAAAGGTTGCAGTTCCAGTGGAATAGAGTTGAGGTCAAAGGAAGATATCTCACCTTCACGTAATTTAGCCAAGGTGTCTTTCATTTGGTTAACAGGCTTAAATGATTGACGCAGGACTAAGAAAATACCTGTAATCATTGCAAGTAACATAGCGAGATTAACGATAAGTTTAGTGCCGTACACTTCAGAGAACACTTTACGGCCAATACTCAAGTCCTGCGCCACTGTTAGTGTTGCACTGAGCCCTGATGTTTCAGATTTAAGACCAATAGATAACAGCTGAATATCATGATTTTGTGGCCCTTTGGTTTGCCAGGCGTGGGTTTCACCTTTTTCCAAATCAACCACTTCGAGACGCTGATCCCATAAGGAACGCGATCTAAGCTCTTGCTCTGGAAGGTCAAGTTGATAGTAGCGGCCTGAGTAGACAGGACGGTAAAAATTAGAGAGCTGGTTTTCATCGATACTAAAGGAACTGTCCTCTAGGTGAGTTGCAAGTAGGACTTGCTGTAGATCTTCTTGCAGTCTGGCGATGATGGAGTCATGGAAAGCTTGTCGCAGCATTGACTCGAAAAAGATAATGCCGACAACGGTAGATATCACCACTAAGCCTGTTAACCACAGGCTTAGCTTGGTGCGGATTGAGATCATTGAGCCAGACCGTGAAAAATATACCCTTGTCCACGGCGAGTTTCGATGGCTGTTTTGCCGAGTTTCTTACGTAGATGAGTCACATATACCTCAACCACATTACTCTCTTTTTCATCATCAAACTGATACAGCTTATCGGTGAGCTGTGCTTTAGATAATAGCTTCTTAGGTGACATTAAAAAGATTTTTAATAGTCTAAATTCCATGGCTGTAAGCTCAAATGTCTGCTCGCCTACCGTGACTGATTGCTGGCCTTCATCGAGTGCAACACCTGCATAGGTTAGCTGTTTATTTGGGGTGTTAGCTTTACCGTGGGCGCGTTGAATTAACGCCTGAATACGCGCAAGCAGCTCTTGAGTATGGAATGGTTTACCTAGGTAGTCATCGGCTCCAGAGTTAAAGCCTTCGACCTTCTCGTGCCACTGACTGCGTGCAGTTAACATGATGACTGGAGTATGAATACCCTGTTCACGCCACGTCTCTAATAGCTCTAAACCATTGCCATCGGGTAAACCAATATCAAGGATGACACAGTCATAATTTGTTTCTTTAATGAGGTAATCAGCTTCACTAACTTTATCTGTAGCATCGGTAACATAACCGGCTTGTTTAAGTTGTTTAACAAGCTCTTCGACTAACAAGGTGTTGTCTTCAACAAGAAGTAATTTCATAGCGTGCTCTCAATGTTACTGTGTAAAGTGACAGGCGATTTACAGCGTTAATTGATGTTAACTCAAAAGTGCCATATCAGGGGAACTAGATTTGATTTTCAAGTCATTATTACAAATTTTCCGTACTGCAACTGATTGGAAGTTGCACTGGTTGTGTAAGTAGGCCTGTTTTGGCGTCGAGTAACAACTCTACCCGTTGTCCTTTGTCTGTACGAATTTGGACTTCATAGCGTAAGTCTCCTTGATGTTGGTAAAGATGAGCATCAAGAAGTTTACCATGACACATGGCTTGGATACTTTTAAGGGTGACATCGAGGGAAAGGATCTGTCCGCTGCTGACTAATGTCTGCGCCTCATAATGTTGGACTTCAATTTTTTGATTAGCAACCGCTGTAGGCAGGTGTAGCATCGCAGCCAAAAGGCATAAATAAAATGCTAATTTCACGCTGAACTCCTAATAAAAAAAATGGCCTGAGATAATCTCAGGCCACTTTATAGAAGCTGTCTTAAACCGAGCTTAATACTGGCTTAGCGCGTTCCGTAAACTACGATAGTTTTACCGTGAGCTTGAATAAGGTTTTGTTCTTCAAGCATTTTCAAGATACGGCCTACAGTCTCACGAGAACAACCAACGATTTGGCCAATCTCTTGACGAGTGATCTTGATTTGCATGCCATCTGGATGCGTCATGGCATCTGGCTGCTTTGCAAGGTGAAGCAATGTCTGTGCAATTCTTCCAGCAACGTCAAGGAAGGCTAAGTCGCCTACTTTTTGGCTTGTGCTGTGCAGACGGTAAGCCATCTGAGAAGAAAGCTTCATCAAGATTTCTGGGTTAACTTGGATTAGCTGCTTGAATTTCTTGTAAGAGATTTCAGCAATCTCACAAGCTTGCTTAGCACGAACCCATGCAGTACGTTCAGCTTGCTCTTCAAATAAGCCTAGCTCACCGATAAAATCGCCCTGGTTTAGGTAAGAAAGAATCATCTCTTTACCTTCTTCGTCTTTAATTAAGACGGCTACAGAGCCTTTAACGATGTAATAAAGCGTGTCAGAATCTTCACCAGCGTGGATCAAAGTACTTTTGGCTGGATATTTATGAATGTGACAGTGTGATAAAAACCATTCCAAAGTTGGATCTGGTTTTGGCTTTCCAATCAGAGCCATGCCTATGTTCCTCGGCTGATTTACATTAAAAGTAAGGATATGCTAATTAAGCATCTTACGTCAATTAAGTGATTAAAACATTGATTGAAGTCTTACTTTAGACTGGGTCAACCAAAGCTGAATAACCATTTAGATATAGGCTATTCTGATACATTAGTAATATATGTCAACTGAATCTGGCACTAAGCTAGATTGTTACGTTAACAATCAGGCTTGTATCACATCTTGTTTCAATCGTCGTGAGCTAGGGAGGCTTTGGGTTTGCAGATTGGTGCATTTTATATGCGAAAGCTTGAATCTCGTCAATAATAATGATTATCATTAATGAATATGAGCTTTTTACGCTCGACATTTGGCGCCGATTCAGGCTAACTTGAGTGAAATTAGAATAAAACGATCTAGTAGCTGTACCCTAAGATGACTTTTGTGAGTTGTAGGAGCCCTTCGTGAATTATAGACCTTGGATGTTAAATACTGTTGTGGTCTTTTGTTTAGCGGTTAGCGCTGGAGCTAATGCGTTTTCTATTCCGCAACCCAAAAGTGCCGAAGTCGCGAGTCGTTTAGCCCATATTCAATTAAAGGCCACTCAAGGCGATGCCGATGCTCAGTATCTGCTTGGGCTTATGTACCTATCTGGTCGTTATGTCGCACAAGACCAGAATCTCGGCATAAAGTGGGCGACAGCAGCGGCAACTTTAGGTCATGTAAAAGCACAGCAAACTATAGCGGATCTCGCATTCGAAGGGAGTTTGATTAAACGTGACTTATCGACAGCTGAGCAGTGGTATAGCAAGTTAAGTAAACAAGGCAATAAATGGGCGAACTTTAGACTCGGCTTTATTTATGCTGCTGGTGGTGAGGGTGTTGAGCGTAATTGCGGTAAAGCCGTAGAGCAGTTTAATACCGTAGGTGACCAAATTTCTTTAGGCAATGTAGCGTGGATTTTAGCGACCTGCCCAGAAGCTGAATACCGCAATGGTAATAAGGCGCTTGAGCTATCATTAGCGCTGTTAGAGTCAGATGAGCAAGATCCGACCAATCTAGATAACCTTGCTGCAGCTTATGCTGAAATTGGTGATTTTGATGCCGCTATCGATACCCAGCGAAAAGCGATTGAAGCACTCAATTTAGGCTCAGATAAAAGCAAAACCGCCGAGTTCAAGCAACGATTAAAAAGCTATCAGAACTATGAGCCATACCGCGAAGCATTGCCGCTTATTGGTAATTAACTATTGATAGCAGTTGATAGCACTCATAAATAGAAAGCTCCTAAATAGGGGCTTTTTTTGTACCCGAAAAACACAGAGGCAAGCAGAACTGGCACGAATGTGGAATTTACTTTTTTGCCGATAGAGTAGAAAGGGCTGTTAGCAATCCCAAGGAAACAAATAGATCAAGCATGAGTGTGGAATTTGCTTTGGAGTTTTATTTTAGAATTTAAGATGGGGCAGTTAGCAATCCCAAAGAAACAAACAGGTCAAGCATGAATGTGGAATTTACTATTTGGAATAATTTTTAGAGGAAGTCAGTTAGCATTCCCAAAGAAACAAACAGATCAAGCATGGATGTGGAATTTACTTTGGAGTTTTATTTTAGAATTTAAGATGGGGCAGTTAGTAATCCCAAAGAAACAAACAGATCAAGCATGAAGGTGGAATTTGCTTTGGAGTTTTATTTTAGAATTTAAGATGGGGCAGTTAGCAATCCCAAAGAAACAAATAGATCAAGCATGGATGTGGAATTTACTTTGGAGTTTTATTTTAGAATTTAAGATGGGGCAGTTAGCAATCCCAAGAAAATAAACAGATCAAGATGGGGGAATTTACTTCCAAGGGAATGCTAACTTATCGTTCTTTCGCCTGAAATCCCGATAAGCAGCAGTCTACCGATATAGGCTTAAACTAATCTTAATGCTAACTTATTTTACTCGTGCTATTCGTTTTGTGGCGATATTAGCTGTAGGCGCTTATCCATCAGATCTTTCACTAACGGGGTTAGAATGAGCTCCATCGCCAATGACATTTTGCCGCCTGGGACTACGAGTGTATTAATTCGCGACATAAACGAGCCTTGGATCATGCGCAGGTAATAAGGAAAGTCGACATTTTTAATGCCGCGAAAACGGATTACCACAAAGCTTTCATCCAAGCTTGGAATGCTTTTGGCGCTAAAAGGGTTTGATGTATCCACAGTAGGCACGCGCTGAAAGTTGATATGTGTGCGAGAGAACTGTGGCGTCATGTGGTTAATATAGTCATCCATACTGCGTACTATCGAGTCCATGACTTTTTCACGGCTGTGGCCACGCTCTGAGGTGTCTCGAATAATCTTTTGGATCCACTCAAGGTTGACGATAGGCACCATACCAATAAGCAGATCGACGTGGCGAGCTACATCGCACTCATCAGTGACTACGCCGCCATGTAACCCCTCGTAATACAGCATTTCGGTATTTTCTGGCAAAGGATGCCATTGAGTAAAGGTGCCTGGCATTTGATTAAATGGCACGGCTTCATCAAAAGTATGTAAATAGGCGCGAGTCTCACCTTGACCTGTATTACTGTAGTCGTTAAAGCATTGTTCGAGACGCTTAAAGTCATTCGCTTCCGGGCCAAAGTAACTGATATTACGGTTTTCAGTCTTTTCTTTACGGATCATGACCGCCATTTCAGGGCGGGTAAAATGATGAAAACTATCACCTTCAACAATGGCTGCATTAATGCCAAGCTGTCTAAAGATATGATTGAATGCAGTGGTTGTCGTGGTTGTGCCGGCTCCTGAGGAGCCTGTAACCGCAATAATAGGATGTTTCGCTGACATTTTTTTACCCAAAATAAAGATAGTTAACTATCACCTGCACGCTAGCCAAACTAGGCTAAATATAGTGACTCAGGTAAGAAGATTTTGCATAGAGCCTTTATTTATACGGCTTCGCTTAGCTAAGGTCAATCTATGCACTAACGCTGAGGCTCAATCTTGATAGACGATATCTTCTTTACGCCTTATGCCGATGGATTCCTCTTCTTCGCTATATTCAACCACTAAAAGACCTTGTTTGAGCGCTGCTTTACACTGCACTATTGCGTTGTCCATGCTGTGCTCACCGTCACCCGAAAAACTGCCATCTTCAACTTGGCTGATAAGGTACTCTTTTATTAGGTTATCAAAGGTTTCGCTAGGTAATTGCGATAAAGATTGGTAAGGAACTAACATACTGATGCTTCCGATGAGGTTAAAAAGTTTAAAACACGCTGTTCAAGATAATACTGTGGTCGCCACGGACTGCCGCCGTTAATAAAGCCCACATGCCCCCCATTATCATGTAACTCATATTCTACTTGATTAGAGAGTTGCGCATCACTTGGGATCACCGCGGTGGTCATAAACGGATCGTCTTTGGCATGAATGACTAAAGTCGGCTTGGTGATCTGGTTTAAGTACGGTAAACCGCTGGCGCGAGCATAGTAGTCATCGACATCGTCAAATCCATGTAATGGCGCCGTCACTCTATCATCAAATGCATAGAAGGTATTGAGATGTTCAATGTCGCTATGATTAATAGGCATTAACGTTGCGAGTTCGGGGTTTGACACTTTATTGCGCATCTTTTCTTGTAATTGCTTGATTAAATAGCTTTGATACAGCTTAGAAAAGCCCTTTTCTAAGCGTTTAGCACAGGCTGCAAGATGAAGAGGCGCCGAGATAGCCACGGCGCGTTCAACAAGGCTGTTTTGTTGCTGTTCGCCCTGATATTTCACCAACACGTTACCGCCTAAACTATAACCTACAGCCAGTAACTTGCTGTTTGAATATTGTTTTTTAAGGTGTTGTAAGGTGGTTTGAATATCTTGGGTATCACCACTGTGATAGCCGCGAACGAGTCGGTTAAGTACCCCTGAGCAGCTACGGTGATGATGCACAACCGCACAAATATTTACAGCCTTACACGCGGCTAGAATGCGGCGGGCGTAATGGGACTCTGCGCTACCTTCTAAGCCATGAATAATGACCAGAATAGCCTGATTGTCTTGAGGCGAGCCTTGCCAGTCAAGATCGATAAAGTCACCGTCGTCGAGTTCGAGTCTTTCGCGGCTTAAATGTGGTCTGTCCACTTTAGTCAGTACAGGTAAAATCGTTTGAACATGGGGGTTTTTAGCCCACCAAGGTGGTGAAAATTTCTGGCTCATAATAATTGGCTATTGCTGAAAATTAAAACGTGTGTTTAATTGTTATTGTCACCAGAGTGTAACACAGATTGAAATTTGGCAGTTTAATGTTGCGGTTTCGACTCTCAATAGCGGAATGGCTAAAGTAACTGGTGAATCGAGTAGCGTAGAAAATTAAGTGGCAAAAACTCAATAATAACTAGAGGACGCGATGGAACGACGTACGTTTATTACAACCGCATTAGCCGGCACCGCCTGTTTAGCCTTAGGTGTGAATTATTACTCTTCAGATTATGTCAGTGTTAATCAGGATCTGGACGACAAGCACCGCTTGTTATTTAGTGTACTCTTGCCGGTTTTTTTAGAGGGTGCGTTGCCTGATGTTGCCACCCTAAAACGCGATGCGATAAACCGTACCTTAGATGCCATTGAGCATACTATCTCTATTCTCCCCCAAGAAAGCCAAGCTGAGCTTGAGCAACTGTTAGAAATGCTTGAAGGACGTCTAGGGCTGCTGATCCTAACAGGCAGCATGACGCCGCTGATGATGCGTAAGCAGCCTGAGCTGATAGAGATGCTGCAAAGTTGGCGTACCAGCTATTTGGACATGATGGTTACTGCGTATCAAGGATTGCGAGAATTAGTCATGGCGAGCTATTACTCCAGCCCAGAGCATTGGAGCCGGTTACATTATGCCAAGCCTAGTTTTCTTGAGGATATGACGTGATGTTATTAATAAACACTATGGTTAAGGGGTAGTTTGTGGCCATTGAAGATCCTATCGTAACCGGCCTAGATTCTGGCTGGGCACATATAAATGCGGCAAAACTCACTCAAAATCAAACCTTGGAAGCCGATGTTATTATTGTTGGCAGTGGCGCTGGCGGCGGCGTTGCAGCAGAAATTCTGACGCAGGCCGGGCTGTCTGTGATTATCGTTGAAGGTGGTGCGCTAAAATCTTCAAAAGACTTCATCATGGAGGAGCGTCAAGCTTATCCAGATTTATACCAGCAAGCAGCTGGAATGAAGACCACTGACAAGGCGATTGGCATATTTCAAGGCCGTGGGGTGGGCGGGTCCACGACAGTTAATTGGACTACGTCGATTCGAACCCCTGAGCCCGCATTGGATTATTGGGCACAGACTAAATCAGTTGCCGGCCTTTCTCGCAGCGAGCTCGACCCTTGGTTCGAGAAAATGGAGCAGCGTCTTAATATCAGTAAGTGGGCTTATGAGCCAAACCGTAATAACCAAGCGTTAAAGCAGGGATGTGAGCAACTGGGTTGGGATTACACCGTCATTAAGCGTAACGTTAAAGGCTGTTGGAATACTGGTTACTGTGGCATGGGCTGCCCTGTTAACGCTAAACAGTCTATGCTGGTGACAACCATACCTGCCGCGCTCGAAGGCGGTGCAACATTGGTGAGCCAAGCTAAAGTGATGAAGCTTGAACATCATAATGACAAGATTTTTGCCGTTAAAGCACAAGCGGTTGATTACAACATGAAACCGCTACCCGTCGAAATCATGTTTAAAGCAAAGCACTATATTTTATCTGCCGGCGCCATCCATACTCCGGCCATTATGTTGCGCTCTAAGCTGGCAGATCCCTATGAGATCATCGGCAAGCGCACTTTCTTACATCCAACGCTATTAAGTGGTGGCGTGTTTAGCGACCCGATTAATGGTCATAGCGGCGCGCCGCAATCAATCTATTCAGATGAATTTGTATGGCAAAATGGCGCCGATGGTGAGCTCGGCTATAAGCTAGAAGTGCCGCCAGTACACCCGATTTTGATCGCATCAAAAACCATAGGTTACGGTAAAAGCCATGCAGACTTGATGGAAAAGTTTAATCGGCTGCAAGTCACCATAGCCTTAGTGCGTGATGGTTATCATGAGAATAGCCAAGGCGGCCAAGTCAAGTTAACAGAACATGGCTTTACACTCGATTACCCCCTTACCGATGCCTTTTGGCGTGCAGCAAGGCGAGCTTACGCGAGTATGGCGGAGCTGCAGTTTGCCGCTGGTGCACAGCAAGTATTGCCTATCAGTGAAGGCATGCCGTATCTGTCGAGTTGGCAGGAGGCCAAAAAAGCCATTAGTGAAATGGATCTGGCGCCGCTAAAAACGGTTGTTGCCTCGGCTCATGTGATGGGGGGCTGCCCAATGGGAGAAGATCCTAACATGTCGATGGTGAACAGTTTCGGCGAGTCACACTATTTTGACAACTTATCGGTAATGGATGGCTCAATATTCCCAACCAGTTTAGGCGCTAATCCGCAGCTGTCTATTTACGGTATGACCGCAAGAAACGCGACGCGGTTAGCGCAGAAGCTCACGCTAAGTTAAACGCGGCTAATTTGATAACCTGCAGGTTGATAATAAAAGCGAGCCAGGTGGCTACAGCCGTTCACTTAAGGACGTTACTCAGAGAAAATTTGATGACTTAGAAAGATAAGAATGGACCACAGAGGACACGAAGAGCACGAAGAAAATCGACCCCGAGCTTTTTCTTTTGTTCGAGTCATCTGTGTAGCAAACGAAGTGAGCGCTTGGTGGCTCGCTTTCTCATCTGTTTTCTCATTAGTGCTAGTTACTTTGTAATGAGGGGTAATCATTGTTATCTAGGCTAAATAGCGCTAGATAACGACTTAAGTTGCCGCCTGTTGTAGTGTTATCTTCCTGAATTTGTATCGACTCTAATGCCTTTAAAATCATAGCTTGTGATTTTCGCTCTAGCATCAACTCCACGCTTAACAGCTGTTGATATTCGTTTTGTTCGAGGTAGGCTTTAGCCTGACGTCTCAATTTTCTATAGGGAAGTAACAGTCTTTCCTCCCATGCAAACATCGAATGCTGCAGCACTTTCCAGTCCGATGACGCTAGTTTGTGCTGCTTGTTATCGAGCCAAATCGCTAGGAGTAACAGATTAACATTGAGCTGGTGGTCATCTTGCAATGCTAAACATTGGTTTTGGTGTTGCAGATAAAGCGTGTCGCAATCAGTCCACAAGCTGAGATAAAAATCGGGATTAGCACCGTCAGATAATGTCATCGAGCGTGTTCCTTTTCGTCTCTTATTGAAATCAGTCATTGAAATCAGTCATGGCAATCAGCAAAGAAAAAGGGAAGCAAGGCTTCCCTTTTTAATGGTTCTGGTTAGATTTCAGCACGAACATCTTGTTCAATGCTTTCAATTTCTTCTTGGATCTCCAGCCACTCCATTTCGCTTTCCTCTAACCCTTGGGTAAGCGTGGTTCGCTCTGCCAGTACCTGGGTGAGTTTAGCCTTATTGTCAGCATCATAAAGACTCGCGTCGGCAAGCATATCTTCAAGCTCTTTTAGACGCTCGTTGGCTTTTTGCTGCTCCTTCTCAAGCTTAGTCTGCACCTTTCTCAGCGGCGACAGCTTTTGCCTCAGCTCAGCTTCTAAGCGCTTTTGTAGTTTTTTATCTTGAACCGGTTTACTGGTATCTGTGTCTTCTTCTTTGCCTGCGTTTTTTGCGGCATCGAGCAACCATTGGTGGTAATCGTCTAGGTCACCTTCAAAACTTTTCACTTCACCTTGGTCTACCAGGTAGTAATCACTGCAGCTTAAACGTAATAGGTGTCTATCGTGCGAGACAATAATCATCGCACCTTCGAAGGTTTGTAGCGCCATGGTGAGCGCATGACGCATCTCTAAGTCTAAGTGGTTGGTCGGTTCATCGAGTAACAATAGGTTAGGGCGTTGCCATACTAAAAGTGCTAGTACTAAGCGGGCTTTTTCACCGCCAGAGAACGGTCTAACAGGCGCGAGCGCCATATCGCCATTGAAACCATATCCGCCTAAGAAGTTACGTAACTCTTGCTCTTTAGTGTTCGGGGCTAGGCGTGCCAAATGCTGCAATGGTGAGTCATCTAAGCTCAAAAATTCCAGCTGATGCTGGGCAAAGTAGCCGATATTTAAGCCTGGATTAGTTTCATATTTTCCTTTCATCGCTGAAAGCTCACCTGAAAGCAATTTAACTAATGTCGATTTACCCGCGCCATTGCGGCCTAGTAAGCCAATACGTGCGCCAGGAACCAAATTAAGATGCACCTTTTTAAGGATCTCAGTTTCGCCGTAACCGATAGAAACCTGCTCCATAGTCACTAATGGATTTGGCAGTGCTTCAGGCTCTCTAAAGGCCATGTGGAACGGACTGTCAGCTTGCGATGGCAGTAACTCTGCCATACGTTCAAGCGCTTTTAAGCGGCTTTGAGCTTGCTTAGCTTTGCTGGCTTTATAGCGAAAACGGTCCACAAACGACTGCATATGAGCGCGCTCTTTTTGCTGACGTTCAAATGCCACTTGTTGCTGCGCCATACGTTCGGCACGCACGCGCTCAAAGGAGGTGTAGTTACCTTTGTAATAGTTCAGCTTAGTATTTTCGACATGAACGATTTCATCGACAATGCCGTCGATAAAGTCGCGGTCGTGACTGATAAGAATAAGCGTACCTTGATAGGCTTTAATCCAGCCCTCTAGCCAGTACATGGTATCTAAGTCTAAGTGGTTGGTTGGCTCATCGAGAAGCAGTAGATCTGAGCGACACAACAGGGCCTGAGCCAAGTTGAGGCGCATACGCCAACCACCAGAGAAACTCTTAACTGGATTGCTCTGCTCTTGCTCGCTAAAGCCTAGACCCGCTAATAAACTTGCAGCACGGGAATGAATAGCATAACCGCCAATGGCGTCAATTTTGCCGTGTAATAACGCAATTTTATGGCCGTCATCGGCTTCTTGGGCTGCATGTAGCTGCGCTTCAAGAGCTCGGTACTCAGTATCGCCATCGATCACATATTCAATTGCAGCTACATCTAGCGCCGGTGTTTCCTGTGCCACGGTAGCCATTTGCCAGCCACTGGGCATAGTAAACTCACCTTTATCTAGGCTAATTTTGCCCAAGATAAGCGCAAGCAGTGAAGACTTACCGCTGCCGTTGGCACCCACTAGTCCGACTTTATGGCCTGGATAGACAGTTAATGAAGTTTCATCGAGCAAGGTTTTCGAGCCACGAACGAGTTGAGCTTGAGTGATGGTGATCATTGAGGTCGGCTTAAAGTCAGAGAGCAAATATTGGGGACAGATAATAGCTTAGAACCCATGGTTACTTCTATGGTGAATCCTAGAAAAGTACGGTCATGACGCAGCTTTTGTGGCAAAATGTTAGGCATATGTGTAAAGGAATTTAAATCATGACAACAACGACAACAACTAAAAAAGTGAAGAAACGTTTTGTAGCAGGTGCTAAATGCCCGAAGTGCCAGGCAAAAGAATCAATCGTGTTATTTAAAGAAAATGGTATTGAAACCGTAGAGTGTGTTGAGTGCGATTATCGTGAGCAACAGACAGAAGAAAAAGTGGCTAAAAAAGCCAGCGGTGCAGTTATTGGTGTATTTAATCCAGATTAATCGAAGTCGCTGAACCATAGACTCACTTTTTTAGATGGGAATGGGCATGTACAGCTGTGTACTCTGTTGTGTTTTGTTGGTGTATTGGTGTAAACTTTGCTCATTATTTGCTAACAGGCGGGTTAGCATCGACTTAACGTGAGTAAAGACCATGACTGTGACACGACTATTTTTGCTGGGTTTGACTTTATTGCTAACGGGTTGTGGCACCATCCAGGATTATAGAAACTCGCAGATGTTTAGTTCATTTGACGATTTTCGACCCGGCCCTGACGGTGGAAGTGACCTTATTTGGGCGCAACCTAAAATAAAAAGTGTTAGCGACCTTAATCAAATCCTTAGTCAGTACGATAACGTCATCGTTGACCAAGCTTGGTTAGTTTTAGATGATAAAACCCGTTACGACAACTTAGATGATGAGGATGTTGTTGAGGTTTCACGTTATCTAATCAGTAAAATTAAGCAAAAAGCCAGTCAGCGTTTTAAGATCATCAACCAAGCTGAACTGGAGCAAACCCTCGCTAAAGGTGAAGAGCCTAAAACACTTAGAGTCAGCGTGGCGTTAACCAATATTGAAACCCCCAATCCAATTTTAGCCGTCACTAGCAGTATTTTGCCTTTTGGGCTTGGGATCTCAAGTATTTCAAAGGTAGTGACTGGCGAGCATACCAATGTGGGTAGTGCGACGATAGAGCTTATGCTTAGCGATGCGCAAACGGGTAAGCCTATCGTGGCTGTGATTGACCGAAAAGCGGGCGGTAAAGACTTTAGCACCATGATTGACTCAACCGACGATGCTAGAGATGCGGTTGATTGGTGGGTTGATAGATTAGGCGCAACACTACGCGGCGAGGATCTGTAACTGACATGAGTTGTTTGCACTATCTATGCACTCTTGGCAAATTTGATGCGGCAATCATCCTCGATACGACTAATATTAAGCTGGCAAACATAGCCAGCTCTTTTGTGGCTAGGATTTTGTCGTTAGGAGCTTGCTCATTTACATCAGGGCTATTGCGGCCGAGGTAATAGAGACACCAAGTTAACCAAACTCGGCGCTAAAGGCCGTAAAAGGCTGCGATAGCGATATATTTATCAGTTATCCTATATTCGACATGCTGCAACTAAAAGAATAACTGCTACAATAGCGCGCTATAATTTATAGCGATAGCAAACGACAACTTTTGCTCCTGATTATTTGGAGTCTTGTCACCATGATTTTATCACTGCAAAAGACGATTTGATGGACCTTGATAAGGTGCCGAGTCCTAGAGGGTAACCGCCCTAAACAGCAGTGAATACTTAGGAAAGATACTTTGACTCAAACAGTCCCGAATACCGAAGGCCAAGCGCCATTCTCAAGCCTTAACCTGAAGACTGAGCTGCTAGAAAACTTGAAAACCATGGGTTATGACTCTATGACCCCGATTCAAGCGAAAAGCTTACCAGCAATCCTTAATGGCGAAGATGTCATTGGTCAAGGTAAGACAGGCTCAGGCAAAACAGCAGCGTTCGGTTTGGGCTTACTGCACAAATTAGACGTTAAACGTTTCCGCATTCAGTGTTTGGTTCTATGCCCAACACGCGAACTTGCCGACCAAGTGGCAAAAGAGATCCGTACTCTTGCTCGTGGTATCCATAACATTAAAGTACTGACCCTGTGTGGCGGTGTGCCAATGGGGCCACAAATTGGCTCACTAGAGCACGGCGCTCACATTATTGTGGGTACGCCAGGGCGTATTATCGATCACTTAGATCGTGGTCGTTTAGATCTCGACAATGTGCATACCTTAGTGCTCGATGAAGCCGACCGTATGCTAGAAATGGGCTTTCAGATTGAACTTGAAGGCATCATGGACCGCATGCCAATAGAGCGCCAGACGCTACTGTTTAGTGCTACGTTCCCTGAGCAGATCCAGTCAATTGCTGACAAGATCATGTTCAAGCCAGTGCTAGTCAAAGTGGATTCGACTCACGCAACCAGTACTATCGACCAGCATTTTTATGAAGTTGGCAATAATAACGATCGCATGCGTGCGCTTAAGTTATTGTTACTTGAATACCGCCCAGATAGTGCGGTGGTATTTTGTAATACCAAACGTGAAACCAAAGATGTTGCTGCGCAATTGAAGAATGACGGCTTTAGCGTTGTTGCACTACATGGTGATTTAGAGCAGCGCGATCGTGACCAAACGTTACTGCAGTTTGCCAATAAGAGTGTGTCTATCATGGTGGCAACCGATGTTGCGGCCCGTGGTCTAGATATCGACGCATTGGACGCTGTGATTAACTATCACGTGGCTTACGACACTGAAGTACACATTCATCGTATTGGCCGTACAGGTCGTGCGGGTAGCAAAGGTTCTGCGCACACTTTTTATAATGACGAAGACGGCTACAAGATTGCATTGCTAGAAGATTATTTAGAGCGTGAGATCGTGAACGAAGCTCTGCCGTCTGAACATTTACTCGATACTTTCCCGGTACAGCCAGTGATGATCACCTTGCAGATCGATGGTGGCAAAAAGCAAAAGCTACGCCCAGGTGATATTTTGGGTGCATTGACTGGCGAGAATGGTATTGAAGGCAGCGAAGTGGGTAAGATCAAAATTACCGATATGCGCGCTTATGTAGCGGTTAACCGTAAAGTGGCTAAAAAAGCCCTGCATAAAATTACCAACGGCAAGCTTAAAGGTCGTTCATACCGTGCATGGGAAATGCGTTAAACGCATATATTGCCATTGGGATGAGTCAGAATTTGATGACTTATCCTAACGGCTACCATTGCGATACCGATTGATATGATTGGTATAGGCACAAAAAAGCAGCGCTTAGGCGCTGCTTTTTTTGTGCCTGGAGCACTTATGCCAAGACCCATGGATGGGTAGTCTTGGCAGTTGTATCTGTTGCTGGCTGGTTTAGCGCTTAGCTATTTTGGCTCGGCTTGTTGCTATTGTTATAGCTACGGCGTTGGCCGCGCTCTGAAGCGCCATTGCTTGGGCTGCCATTTGCCGAACTAGCACTGTTGCTAGGTCTGCGCTGACGGCGAGGCTTGTTTTCGCTAGGTTGGTGGCCGCGAGCCATTTCACCACTACGTTGACCGTCTCTATGTTCAGTTTTAGCGGCGTCGTTGCTGTTTTGGCTATTACTCTGACCATTGCTTTGACGGCGTTGAGGAGGTTTGTTACCTGCTCCACCAGAATTAGGGCTACGAGCACGTCCATTACTACGAGCTTGATTACCACTGTTACGTGGACCTTTATTCTGGCCATGAGATTTAGCGGTTAGATCGGTTTCTGGCAAGCTGTGAGTTGGCTCAAAACCTTCTACAGGGCGTCGCTCTAAGTTCTGTTTGATCAGTAACTCAATATCACGCAGTAGCTTAATCTCTTCACTGCTAACTAACGATACCGCATGACCAGAAGAACCTGCACGACCGGTACGGCCGATACGATGTACGTAATCTTCTGGAACATTGGGTAAATCAAAGTTAACCACTTGAGGAAGTTGGTCAATATCCAGACCACGAGCTGCAATATCAGTTGCCACAAGTACTCGAACGGCGCCACTCTTAAAGTCAGCCAACGCTTTGGTTCTAGCGCCTTGGCTCTTGTTGCCGTGAATTGCAGCAGCAGTAATATCTTTCGCTTCAAGGTTTTTGGCAAGACGGTTTGCACCGTGCTTAGTACGGCTAAATACCAATACTTGCTGCCAGTTGTTCTGTTGAATTAGTTTAATTAAAACGGCTACTTTCGAACCATGATCGACCGGGCAAATCCACTGTTGTACCGTGTTTGCTGTTGCATTACGTGGTGTGACTGAAATCTCAACAGGATTGTTTACTAAGCCTTTGGCTAGTTGACGAATGTCATCAGAGAAAGTGGCTGAGAACATTAAGTTCTGACGCTTAGCTGGCAGTACCGCTAAGATTTTCTTGATGTCGTGAATAAAGCCCATGTCTAGCATGCGGTCAGCTTCATCGAGCACTAACACTTCAAGCTGGCTAAAACTCACTGCACGTTGATTGTATAAGTCGAGTAAACGGCCCGGTGTAGCAACCAGGATATCAACACCGCGGTTAAGTTTAGTAATTTGTGGGCCAATGCCAACGCCACCAAATATTACCGCAGATTTCAGCGGTAAAAACTGACCATAGGCTTCAACACTTTCGCCAATCTGAGCGGCTAACTCACGTGTTGGCGTTAATACTAATGCGCGCACTTGCTTTGCAGGCGCTTTAGTCCCTTTTGAAAGTAACTCTAGCAGTGGCAGGGTAAAGCCTGCTGTTTTACCTGTACCGGTCTGCGCAGCGGCCATCACATCTTTACCTTCCAGAACGGCTGGGATAGCTTGTGCCTGGATTGGTGAAGGAGTGTCATAACCTTTGTTGGCAACGGCTTTCAAAATTTGGGCTGATAATCCCAGTGAGGCAAAACTCATAGATAGGTCTCATTTCGGCTGCGAAATAGGCGTTAAAGTGCGACTGGCAGCGGTTTAAAGGGGCCTGCTGATGCTGGCGGCCGTGCAGCTTACAGGATCTGCTTAAAAAGCGCTAATTAAAAGCAATCACAGGCTAAGTAGTCAAGGGCTTTAGTTTGTATTGAGTATGGCACTAAATGAGTATTAAGCTGGCGCGATGGGCATTAATTGATAATTGTTACGCGCTGAAATCCATCTATTTTGAAAAAAAATGTCGATTGTGTGATTTTTGGTCGGTTAAAAGATGTTGTATCGGCGCCGCATGTGTTAATCTCGCGCCCCTGAAAGTTCATCTACCGATTTTCATCAGTAAAATCTAGGTACTAATATTACCTAATTCGACGGTTTGTCATGCAGCAATCTATTGTGAGTTATCATAAAGATGATGAAGATCATTGGGTTGCCAATTTGTCTTGCGGTCATACGCAGCATGTTCGCCATCGTCCTCCTTGGGAGCGACGAGATTGGGTGACTCATCAAGCTGGCAGAGACGCTATGCTTGGTTATAAACTGTATTGTAAGCTGTGTGAAGTCGGCTCGGGAATAAAATAAAGCGTATGCCAATCTAAGGTGATCATTGGCAGTGCGGTTTAGAAACAGAATTATGAACGTGAGAATGATGCTTCGAGTGTTGGTCTTGCGTATTGATTGAGCCACCTACTTGTGGGCGTATGCTTTTATTGCACATATATTTATTGTAAATAGAGCATTGCAAACAAATCGTGTGTTTGGCTCAAGTATTAGAATTATTGTTAGGATAAAAAGTAACATGACACAAACTAAGAAGTATGATTTTCGCGTAGTAGCAGATGGCGCAACTTGGACAGGCCAAATCACTCGTCGTCAAACAGCAAGAAAGATTGTTGTTTCTAAGACTAAGAAGGGTTTTGCTACTGAAGCTGAAGCGCAAGCTTGGGGTGAGACTGAGCTTAAATCATTCTTAGAGAACTTGATTAAGCGTAACGAACGTAAAGCTAAGGCACGTGACGAGCGTAATGAAGCGGCTGATGCTAAAGAGCAAGCTGCAGAGGTATGGCGCAGTGCGCGCGAAGCTGCTGCACCTAAAAGTGATTATGATGACGATAACTCAGATTACGAGTCTGACGCAGAGCGTTAATCTGGTTGTTTAAAGTGACTTTACTCGTCATTAGATTTAGCTGAGTCTAAATTTAACTATAAACCGCAATAGGCCTAGCTTAATGCGGTTTTTTTATGTTTAAAATTAGCGTTACGTGTATCGCTTAGCCTTCCATTTATTGATCTAGCTCAATTTTTGTGAGTTCGATAACAATTATATCAATGGCGGTTTCTTCTGCGATTGATGCCTGCGATACTCTGGCAATATTAATACCAATCAGTATAAAGATTTGGTCGCTCAGCGAGAGTTTAGCGATTATGAGGCAAGGCAACGAGTGAAGATCATAGTTGTTCTACGGTTAAGCTCCCTCTTGTTCCTTAAGAGTCACAGCATCAGAAACGCTAAAACTCGCCATTCTGGAGCATTTTTGGCTGCCTACTTCTGCGTTGAACAGCTTCACAAGGGAATAACCATTCTTTTATCTATTCGCCTTGGATTAGTTTGCCAAAAAACGCTCTGAGTAGATCAACTTCTTATACTGATTGGTATAAGATGCATGCTCGTTTTTTAGCTTTAGTGCTATTGAACTTAAGCCTTGCAGCAAAGTCTCTCTTAACAACCCTATTAATGTTAGTTCGTTACACCTAGCGCTTGTTGTCGTATTGAGCTTCAATCAGCCAAGATGCCAAAGCATTATCTCATTCCCACGTTGTCAGCCTGGAATCACATGGATAAAACAGTAGAAAAACAGCTCACTAAATGGCTCAAGTTACAGAAAAAATCCTGTGGTTTTTATTTGAATCTGTCCGTTTTATTTGGTGTGTTGACCGGCTTAAGCTTAATGTGTCAGGCATGGCTTATCGCAACCGTATTGCAAGGGATTATTATTGACGAACTGCCAAAGTCCGACTTTATCAATCACTTTTGGGCATTATTATTACTCACGGTGTTAAGAGGTGTGCTGGCATTTGCTCGAGAGCGAGCAAGCTTTCAAGCAGGGGCGCGACTTCGAATACAGATGCGCGCGGCGGTGCTCGATAAGTTAGCGCTACTTGGCCCCGCTTTTATTAAGGGCAAACCGGCAGGGAGTTGGGCCAGCATAGTGCTGGAACAAGTTGAAGATCTACAAGATTTTTACGCCCGCTATCTACCACAAATCGTGTTAGCTGGGTTTATTCCGCTGATTATTCTGGTTGCTGTTTTCCCTATCAATTGGGCTGCGGGTCTGATTTTATTGGCCACTGCGCCACTTATTCCTATGTTTATGATCCTCGTTGGCATGGGCGCTGCGGATGCTAACCGTAAAAACTTCAGTGCCCTAGCACGTTTAAGTGGTCATTTTATGGATAGGTTAAAAGGCCTATCCACGCTGAAGTTATTTAACCAAGCTGAGAAAGAGGCTCGTGTGATTAGAAAGGCCTCGGAAGAGTTTCGAGAGCGCACTATGGCCGTGCTGCGAATGGCATTTTTAAGCTCTGCGGTGCTTGAGTTTTTTGCCGCAGTGTCGATTGCCGTAATGGCGGTTTACTTTGGTTTTAGCTACTTGCACCATTTGGATTTTGGCCATTATGGTGTTTCAATCAGCTTGTTCACTGGCTTGTTTGTACTGATTTTAGCACCAGAATTTTATCAGCCATTAAGAGACATGGGCACTCATTATCACGCGAAAGCACAGGCAATTGGCGCAGCTGAAGAGTTAATGGCGCTACTTGACCACCCAACAGGCCAGCATGAAGGTGATAAGCAAGTTAGCGATAGCATTGAGGCCGCCGGCATAGAAATAATCGCAACAGAGCTCTGTGTTTATAGCCTAGATGGTAGCTTGTTACTCGGACCCGTCAGTTTTCAAATCAACACAGGTGAACATCTTGCTATTGTCGGACCAAGCGGCGCTGGAAAAACCAGTTTACTCAATGCACTGCTGGGTTTTTTACCTTATAAGGGGCAGCTAAAGGTTTCAGGCACTGAGTTGAGAGAATTATCCCTGAGTGATTGGCGTAAGCATTTGGCATGGCTGGGGCAAGAGCCGCAGCTGTTTCATGGTACTTTGCGTGAAAATATCAACATGGGGCGTCACTTATCTGATGACACTATCTGGGCATTATTAGCCAAGGCGCAGATTTTGGATTTTGTGCAGCAGCAACCTCTAGGGCTCGAACATCCGGTTCAAGAGCAAACTGCAGGTTTGTCGGTGGGGCAGGCGCAGCGCATAGCCCTTGCTCGAGCCTTGGGTCAACAAGCGCAATTGTTTATTCTTGATGAACCTACCGCCAGTTTAGATAGTTTAAGTGAGCAAGCGGTGCAAGCCACATTGACACAAGCGATGGCGGGTGTGGCGTGCATCATGGTTACTCACAGATTAGAAAACTTGAGCGAGATGGACAAAATCTTGGTGATCGACAAAGGCATTATTGTGCAGCAAGGTAATTATGACGAGCTTGTTGTGCAAGCTGGCACCTTTAAGCAGATGTTAGATGAGGCTAGCAGCATCAGCGAATTTGATATTGATGCTCAACTTACAACAGAGTCTAAAGCAAGGGGTGATAAGTAATGAGAGCACTATTCCCCTACATTAAGCGCTTTAAAAGCCAGTGGTTTATGATGTTCATAGGCCTATTTTTAAGCGTGACAACCTTAATGGCAGGTATTGGCCTGCTGTCACTATCAGGCTGGTTCTTGTCGGCGACAGCCGTTGCAGGCTTAACTGTGCTGGCGGCGCAAACCTTTAACTATTTTACCCCCGCAGGCGGGGTGCGCTTTTTATCGATTGTGCGCACAGCAAGCCGCTATGGTGAGCGCCTTGCCACCCATGAAGCCACCTTTAGTCTACTGACTGATTTGCGCTGCTGGGTCTGGAACAAAGTGCTGCCCTTAAGCGCTAAAAATCTACAAGGGGTGCGCCAAGGCGATTTGCTTAATCGTTTGGTTGCCGATATCGATACCTTAGATCATCTATACCTACGTTTAATCACCCCGTTGGCCGCCTCGTTATTGATGCTGCTGGCTTTGTACTTTTTCGTGGGTCACTTCGATTTAGAGCTCGCGCGTACCTTGTGCAGCGTGTTGCTGGCGGTTTGGCTATTACTGCCGATGACGTTTTACTTCTTAGGAAGAAAACCTGGGGTTGCGCAGTTAGAAACTAAGCGAGTGCTACGAGTACACTTACTTGAGTATCTGCAGGGACAAGCAGAGTTAACCCTGTTTGGCGCGCAGAAGGCTTATAGAGATAGGCTTGAACAAGCACAAAGCGCCATGATCAATAGCCAAAATGCGATGAATCGGGTGACAGCATTAAGCCAAGCCTGTTTGATCTTATGCCACGGTTTTGCGGTGTTGCTGATGCTGTATTTGGCCGCATCGGGTGTCGGCACAGCCGTGCCACCGGGACCAAGGCTCGCCATGGTGGTGTTTTTAACGATGGCAACGATTGAGATGATGATGCCACTAGCAGGTGCGTTTCAGCATCTGTCTGCTTGTAGCGCCGCAGCTAAGCGACTCAATGAAGTGGTTGAGCAGGCGCCTAGTGTGACCTTTGCGGAAAAATCGCGTGCTGAGATCTCTGCGGGTAATATTGCGTTTAATAATATTGAATTTGGCTATGTCGATAATCAAAAGGTGCTGCAAGGGCTTAATCTTGAAATCGAAGCTGGCAAGAAGGTGGCGCTACTTGGTCAAACAGGTTGTGGCAAATCAAGTTTATTGGCCTTATTGACTCGTGAATGGCAGCCTAATAAAGGTCAAGTGTGTATTGATGGCCTAGAGGTCAGCCACTATACCGAGCTGCAATTGCGTCAATCTATGTCAGTGGTAAGTCAGCGTATTTATCTGTTTAGCGGCAGCTTACGTGACAACCTCGCCTTAGCCATTGTTGGTGCGACACGAAAAGACGATGACAAGCTGATTGCCGTATTGCATCAAGTTGGCTTAGAGAATTTATTACAAGGCGAAAAGCCGCTTGATACTTGGTTAGGAGAGGGCGGACGTCAGTTGTCAGGTGGTGAGCAGCGCCGTATTGGTGTCGCCAGAGCCTTACTGCGTGATGCGCCTATCTTATTGCTAGATGAACCAACCGAGGGCTTGGATAAGCGTACCGAGCGTGAAATTTTACGCTTGTTATTTGAATTTGCCGCGGACAAAACCATGCTGATGATTAGCCATCGCCTGACAGCGATGAGCAAGATGGACTGTATCCATGTGATGGAACAGGGAACAATTCGTGCTAGCGGCAGCCATAGCGAATTACTCACGAGCGACGCTTATTATGCAAGTCTGTATCATCGTTTAAGCTAAAGCTGGATCGATTTTATACGAGTAAAAAGCCCGGCTCTGACCGGGCATTTTATTGGCTTAAACGCTGATTTAAATCTTAAAGCGACTGACTCGCTCGTTAAGGCTGCTGGAGGTATTTAACATGAGCTTGGCGTTGTGACTGACTTCCTGAGTTTGCGACGACAACAGATGCGAAGTGTCGCTAATGGCTTGGGTATTACGGCTGATATCGTCGGAAACAGCGCGTTGCTCTTCGGCTGCGCTGGCAATTTGGGTCGCCATATCGCTGATCTCAGTAATTGAGTCAGTGATCTTCATTAAGCTGTGCTTCGCTTGGTTAGCAAATTCAACGCTGGCATCGGCAATGCCAGTACTTGAAGCCATTGATTGCACTGCTTGCTGGCTGTTTTGCTGCAAGGTGGCGATCATCGCTCTAATCTCTTCAGTTGAGTCTTGGGTGCGATGGCTTAACACTCTAACTTCATCGGCAACCACGGCAAAGCCTCGGCCTTGCTCACCGGCGCGCGCAGCTTCAATTGCCGCATTAAGTGCCAGTAGGTTAGTTTGTTCTGCAATCGCTTGAATGGTCGAGAGGATTTTATTAATCTCGGTCGCATTAGCCTCAAGCTCTGATACCACTTGCGACGCATCGACAAGTTGCTGTGATAGTTGCTCAATCGACTCGCTATTTTGGCTAATCACTTCACTGCCTTCGAAACAGGCTTGGGTCGATACTTGCGCCGCGTTAGCGGTCATCTCTGCATGGTTAGCGACTTCACTCGCAGTGGCTGACATTTCATGAATTGCCGTGGCAATTTGATCCACATCTTGATGCTGAGCATTGACGCCATTACTGGCTTGAGCGGCGATATCAGATGACTCATGGATCTGCTTGATTAACTGCTCTGTATCATAAGAGATAGCCTTAACCATTTGTTGAAGACTTTCTAAGAAGCGGTTCATATGCCGCTCAAGCAGGCCTATTTCATCCTTGCTATGGGCTGGGAAACGCTGAGTTAAGTCACCATCACCATTAGATAGGGTTTCAATGGCCTTAGTGAGTTGCTGTAGTGGCTTAAACATATGATTAACTATCACTGAGGCGATAATCAAAATCACCATGGCGAGTAAGACTACAGCGATAAGAGATTGTTGGATTTGCTCCGTGATTGCTTGATAGGCAAGCTGCTTGTCTTCGACTATACCTAATGTCCAGTTGGTTCCCTGTAACTTAGTTAGTCGCAACAGTTTGTCATTGCCATCTAGCCACTCAATGGGGCTTATTGCGCCGCTGTTAAGCAGAGCCGGAATATGGGATTGAGCTAAGTCTCGGGAAAAGCGGCTGGCATCTTGTTGGGCGTAGCTGTTATCTCTAAAGGCGAGGATCTTGTTATTTTCATCGAGCAAGAAAGCAAAACCCGCATTGGCAATATTGAGGTTAGCGATCTGCTGGGTGATGTAAGCGATGCTTAAATCGGCAGCCAGTACACCATTGACTTCACCACTAAAACGCTGCGCTAAGGTGACAACCGTATCGCCAGAAATATCCACATAAGGCTGAGTGGTAATTATTTCATGGCTGTTATAGGCATCTTGATACCAAGGGCGAGTGCGGCCATCAAAGTCTGCAGGAATATTAACGGATTTATCGCCAGAGATGACTAAGCCACTTTCTAACCCCATATACAAGTTGATAAAGCCGCCAGCTTGGATGCTTAACGCTAGCTCCCCTTCATCGCTCAGTCCTTGGCTTAAACGGGTTTCATTAGCACTAATGATGCGCTTTTTATCTTCTAACCAACTAAAAATATTATTGTTGAGCGCTTCGGCTTGTAGCGTAAAACGGGTCGAGATGGCTTGTTCTGTTTGTAGCTTGAGTTGCTTACTCGCGATAAGGGCAAGAGTCGTTGTTATTGTCACGATCACGGCTAACACGGCAAGTTGAATTTTGTGCTTAATGGTAAGGTTCATTTTGATAATATTGACGGACAAGGCATTTTATTTTCAGGGGCGAAAATTTATGGCAACCCAAGATCCTGTTGAAAGTGAACGGATTATAGGCGATGTCATTTAAATGAGCATTTTAAATGTGTCAGTGATGAGAAGTTTGTCTCAAATTATTAATAAGTCACACGAGTATTTTTAGCAATGACATAACGTAATAACATAACTCGATTATGGGGTGAGAGTTTGGAGGGGAGCTGCGAAGTTGGAAAGGGTCAGTCAGTTTCTTGTATCGAGGAGTTATATACCCAAGCCAGCTGAAGATGCAGGGTTCAGTGGGAATTTAATGCGCTTTAAGCAAGGCGTTGATTGCAGTTAATGGTTGTTCCCTTAGCAAGATCAATAACGCAGCAGAAAGTGCATTAAACCCCATCGAAGAAGGCTTTGCGCAAGCCCACTTCGTTGTTGCACTAGCTTAAAAGGGAGTTACCATTCCTACGCTAATACGCCTAGAATTGAACTCGCGCAAGGCCTCTGAAATGAGCATGTTCAAGTCGTTTGGGTATAGTATTGAGTGGGTCAGTGTATAAAGCCCTGATGTTAACAGGGCTTTTAGGTGGTAATATTTGATGATTAGATCTTAAAGCGTGAAACGCGATCGCTCAATTCAGCAGATGTTTTTAGCATTAGCTGGGCATTGTCGTTGACTTCTTGAGTTTGCTGCGACAACTCATTTGAGGTGTCGCTAATCGCTTGGGTATTACGACTGATGTCTTCAGATACCGCACGCTGCTCTTCAGCTGCGCTGGCAATTTGAGTCGCCATATCATTGATTTCTGTAATCGAGTCCGTAATGCGCTCTAAGCTATCTTTTGCTTGATTAGCAAAGGCAACACTCGACTTTGCAATATCGGTGCTAGACGCCATAGAGGATACTGCGTGCTGGCTGTTTTGCTGCAAAGTGGCGATCATGGCTCTAATTTCTTCGGTTGAATCTTGAGTGCGGTGACTCAGTACTCGCACTTCATCAGCGACCACGGCAAAGCCTCGGCCTTGCTCACCAGCTCGAGCAGCTTCAATTGCCGCGTTTAGGGCAAGTAGATTCGTTTGCTCTGCAATGGCCTGAATGGTTGACAGGATCTGGTTGATCTCGGTGGCGTTTTCTTCTAGTGCAGACACCACCTTAGAGGCATCACCGAGTTGCTCTGATAGCAGTTCAATCGAATCACTGTTTTTAACAATAACTCGGTTGCCTTCGATGCAGGCCTGAGTCGACACTTGCGCTGCATTGGCGGTCATTTCAGCATGGTTAGCAACCTCGTTTGCGGTTGCTGACATCTCATGAATCGCGGTCGCAATCTGATCGACATCTTGATGCTGGCCGTTAACGCCTTCGCTTGCCTTTGCGGCAATGTCTGATGATTCGTTTATCTGCTTAATGAGCTGTTCGGTATCGCAGGAAATCGCCTTAACCATCTGCTGTAAGCTCTCTAGAAAACGGTTCATGTGCGCTTCAAGTAAGCCTATTTCATCTTGTTTTTTAGCAGCAAAACGTTGGGTTAGATCGCCATCACCTTTTGATAACGTTTCAATCGCATTGGTTAATTGCTGCAGCGGCTTAAACATGTGGTTAACGATGAAAGACGCAATAATTAAGATGATGAACGCAAGCACTACAACCACTATTAGCTTATTAATAACTTGTTGTTCAATCATTTGATAAGCAAGCGTCTTGTCTTCAACCAAGCCCAGAGTCCAGTTAGTGCCCTTGAGATGAGTCATGCGGATCAACTTCTCTTTACCGTCCTGCCAGTCGATAGTATTGATTTCACCATTGTTACGAATGGTCTCAATGTTCGATGGTGTTAACGTTTGAGCAAGGCGATTGGCATCTTTTTGGGCATAGCTATTATCTCTAAAGGCGAGAATTTTATTGTGCTCATCCAGTAGGAAAGCAAAGCCCGCATTATCTATCTGCAGATTATTAATCTGCTCAGTAATATAGCCAATGCTTAAGTCTGCGGCGATTACGCCGTTCATTACACCGTTGAAGCGTTGGGCTAAGGTGACAACAGCAGCACCCGTTATGTCAATGTACGGCGGCGTGGTGATTATTTCATGGCTGTTATAGGCCAATTTATACCAAGGGCGAGTTCGTGGATCATAATCTTCAGGCCACGGCTGAGATTTATCTCCAGAGATAATGTCGCCAGTATCAAAACCTGCGTATACGTCGATAAAACCACCACTATTGATGGATAGTAAAAGTTCCCTGTCACTGTCTAAGCCTTGCTTTATACGCGATTCATTAGCCTTAACAATGCGCTTCTTATCTTCTAACCAGCTGAAGATATTGTTACTCACGGATTCTGCTTGTAGCGCGAAACGGGTCGAAATCGCCATTTCAGTATCATGAGTGAGCTGACGAGTGGACAAAGTGGCCAATGTGGTACTGATGGCAAGTATCGTTAATAACACTGCAAGCTGAATTTTGTGCTTTATTGTTAGATTCATTTTATTTATCGCTAATAAAATTATGCAAAACTAGCCAGTTAGGCTAATAAATCATAAAAGTGTAGAGTAAAAGGGAACTTGAAAAACAGCTGGATTATAGAGCAAGTGTTTTAATTAGGTATATCAATATTGTCATAATTGAGAGTCTTGTCTCAAATAATATACAATTTTTAAAGTATGAGCTTATACATCTGTGTACTCAGCTGGTCTGCGTGCTTTTGTATTAGCACTTTTATATTAGGACGTTTAGCATCCACTCTTTGTTCGCTTTAAATGATAGAGCCGATTGCGCTGCAATCGGCTCTAATGTTCGCGAGTACTCTTGCCTATGTTAAGTAAATATTAAGTTAAGCAAAGGTTCAGCGATTAGTCGTCACTGTCGCCTAGAGACAACAAGGTCGCGTTACCACCGATAGCGGTAATATTATTGGTGTGGGTTTTTTCAGTAATAAAGCGCGTCAAGTAGTGTGGGCCGCCGGCCTTTGGACCTGTGCCTGATAGGCCCTGCCCACCAAAAGGTTGCACACCAACCACAGCACCAATCTGATTACGGTTAATATAAACGTTACCCGCTCTAATTTTAGCTGCGAGTTTTAATGCATGGCCTTCGTTGCGGCTGTGAATACCTAAGGTCAAACCGAAGTTGGTTGAGTTGATCTCAGCAATCACTTTATCCAGCTCAGAAGACTTATAGCGGATCACATGCAAAATAGGACCAAAGTGCTCTTTCTCTAGCACCCTAATTGAATCGATCTCTACCGCGGTAGGCGCGACATAATAGCCCTTATCTGTGCCTTCAGGCAGTTCCACTTGCTTGAGTAAGGTACCGACTTGCTTGATATGCTCGATGTGAGCATTTAAATCTGCAGCTGCCGTTGCATCAATCACTGGCCCTACATCGGTTTTGACAAAGTGTGGGTTACCAATGGTTAGCTCTTCCATCGCGCCTTTCATCAGGTCAAGTACGCGCTCGGCAATATCTTCTTGCAGGAACAGCACTCGAAGTGCAGAACAGCGCTGGCCAGCACTGGTAAATGACGAAGAAACAACATCATTGACCACTTGCTCTGGTTGTGAGGTTGAGTCCACCACCATGGCATTTTGGCCGCCAGTTTCGGCAATAAGCGGAATAATCGGCCCTTCGCGCATGGCAAGGGTACGGTTAATCAGTTTTGCCGTCGCTGTTGAGCCAGTAAAGCACACGCCCGCGATACGTTCATCAGAGGTAATTGCTGCGCCAACAGTGGCACCAGTACCAGGAAGGAACTGCAGTACGTCTTTTGGAATACCGGCTTCATGTGCGAGCTGAGTCGCCCTGTAACCAACAATCGATGTTTGCTCGGCAGGTTTTGCCACTACGGTGTTACCGACTGCTAGCGCCGCTGTGACTTGGCCTAAGAAGATAGCGAGCGGGAAGTTCCATGGGCTGATACACACAAAGATGCCGCGACCTTCCAGATATAGCTCGTTGAGCTCACCTGTAGGGCCTGGGAGCAATTCTGGCTTGGCCATCATCTTTTTGGCGTTTACCGCATAGTAGCGGCAAAAATCCACGGCTTCACGGACTTCATCAATACCATCTTGAATACTCTTACCCGCTTCACGGGTGCAAAGTGCGATTAGCTCTTCACGGTTTTCTTCCAGTAAGTCGGCAAGTTTAAGTAGCGCACTTGCGCGCACTTCAACTGGGGTGTTGCACCAGCTTGGGAATGCAGCTTCTGCGCTTGATAGCGCTTGCTCAATGGCCTGATTGTTAGCAAAGGCGATTTTTCCGACAACTAAATCGGTATTAAATGGGCTTACTACGTCTTTGGTTTCACCCGTTAAGGTTTCTCCATTCACCAAAGGACCCGCTGACCAGCTTGTGTCTTTAAATTTGTCGAGCGCGGCAAAAAACGGCGTCGACTCTGAAAGAATATTTAAATTGAGTCCCTTAGAGTTTTTACGCTCTGGGCCGAATATATCTTCTGGTAATACAATTTTATTGTTTGCCAGCGTTTTATAATCTTTCAGTGTTCTAAGCGGGTGAACCACTAACGACTCTATCGGCGTTTTGAGATCAACGAGTTTGTGCACAAACGAGGTGTTGGCGCCATTTTCAAGTAGGCGTCGTACCAAGTAAGGTAGCAGATCTCTATGGGCGCCAACAGGCGCATAAATACGTACGTTTTTAACACCACTTTCGGCTAAAAGCGTATCGTAAAGCTCTTCTCCCATGCCGTGTAGGCGCTGGAACTCATAATCACGATCGCTAGCCATGTCGGTAATGCTGGCAATGGTTTGCGCGTTATGACTGGCAAATTGTGGGTAGATAGCGCCGCGAGTGGCATCTGATAATAAGTATCGAGCACACGCAAGATAAGACACATCGGTTGCCGCTTTACGAGTATAAAGAGGGTAACCGGCTT
The DNA here is from genome assembly GCF_052977045.1 of Shewanella sp. 125m-7. Taxonomy (NCBI): domain Bacteria; kingdom Pseudomonadati; phylum Pseudomonadota; class Gammaproteobacteria; order Alteromonadales; family Shewanellaceae; genus Shewanella; species Shewanella sp. 125m-7. Next base: position 41,801 of record NZ_JBRILQ010000018.1, on the reverse strand, counting down.
CGCCATTTTCTTGTGACCATTTAAGCTCGCTATCCCAGTAAGCGCCTTTCACTAATCGCAGTGGAATTTCGTCCCCCTGCTCTTTTGATAAACGGGTTAGCCAACAAAGTACTGGCAGCGCGCGTTTGGAGTAGGCCTGAACGACAATACCTAACAGTCCCCAGCCTTTGGCTGCATCTGAGTTGTATAGCTTTTGGAATAATTTAAGAGATAACTCAAGTCTGTCCATCTCTTCAGCATCGATAGAGATGCCGACATTGAGGCTACGAGCTTGCTTGATAAGCAAGATAAGTGTGTCATAAAGCTCTGTTAGCGTTCTATCTTCGTTAGCCACTTCATAGCGAGGATGCAGCGCCGAAAGCTTAATTGAGATCGTAGGGCGAGAGGCTTGGCTAGTATCATATTCTTGCGCGCCAAGAGCGGCGATGGCACTAGAGTAATCGTCAAAGTACTTGAGGGCATCTTTTTTAGTGAGAGCGGCTTCACCTAGCATGTCGTAGCTGTGGCTATAACCTAGCTTGCGTTTATCGACACTGTTTTTCAGCGCCTCTTTAACGGTGCGACCCAGTACAAATTGCTTACCCATGATTTTCATTGCGGCGAGCATAGACTGTCTAATAACCGGCTCACCCACTTTGTTGATTAAGCGATTAAGCAGGCTACTCGGCTTACCGTCAATACTGTGGTCTAGCTTAACGACTTTACCCGTGAGCATTAGGCCCCAAGTTGAGGCGTTGACCAAAATGGAATTACTCTTTTTTAAATGTTCATCCCACTTGGCACCCGACAATTTGTCTTCGATCAGGGCATCGGCCGTATCTGAATCAGGGATCCGCAGCAGAGCTTCGGCAAGACACATCAAAATAATGCCTTCTTGGGTTTCTAAGCTATATTGCTGCAAAAAAGCGTCAACACCGACCATCAGGCCTTTCTTGTCGTATTGGCGGACTTTATTAACCAGCTCATGTGCACGATTCGTCACACGGTTGAGCTCTTCATTACTCGAAGGAACCAGCTTGATCAAGTCTGATAAATATTGTTCTTCATCGACAATATAGTTATCGCTGATCGCTTGGAACAGTTCGTTGAGGTCGGCTGAGTCGTAATGACCAGTAAGTACTTCACTCGCTTTGAACATAGTAATCGCTTCCATCTAGGGCATGCTGCTTGAATAATTGTGGCGATAAACCTTGATTGTTTTTCTTTTGTATACAATCTAAGGCAGTCTCGCGGCAGATTATAACCATAAAATGTGACGCATGACAATATTGTCATATTTAGTGTGATTTACGTTTGAATGTTGTTGATGGGAAGGTGCGCTAGCCCTTATGTTGTAGGGGCTAGAGATAAGTCATAAAAAAGCCCGCGTTTTAATTATATTAGCTTTATATGCGGTTTTACTGAATTATTACTCGTGGTTTTAGGGCTTGGATTCTAGTTTTAGCAAGTAAATTAATATGAAATCAATCCGCTAATCTCCAGCAGCAATGCGGAAAACTTGCTTACAGGTTTTAAAGCGTTGCTTATTTAGGCTGTCGGATACGTCACATCCCGCTAAGTCTATGGCTTTTGACCTAAGATAGTTACCAGTGACTTTTAGGCTTACATTGCGGTGTTGTTTAGATAGGTAAACTGAGATGACATCTAGCAACCGATTGCTTAGCTGCAATAAAAAGCCCGTGTATGGATAACACAGGCTTTAAATAGGATTGTAGCTAAGCAATAACTCAATTTCTAGCTGAGATGATTACCAGTGGCTTTTAGGCTTACGTTGCGGTGTTGTTTAGAGAGGTAAACTGAGATGACATCTAGAAACGGATTGCTTAGCACTAATAAAAAAGCCCGTGTATGGATAACACAGGCTTTATAGGCGGTTTTGGTGAATAATACTGTTTGGTATTCTTACCAGTGGCTTTTAGGCTTACGTTGCGGTGTTGTTTAGATAGGTAAACAGAGATGACATCTAGAAACGGATTGCTTAGCACTAATAAAAAAGCCCGTGTATGGATAACACAGGCTTTAAATAGGATTGTCGCTAAGCAATAACTCAATTTCTAGCTGAGATGATTACCAGTGACTTTTAGGCTTACGTTGCGGCCTTGGAAGGTAAACTAAGATGATACCAAGCAGTAGGCCACCAGCAGCAATATAACCACCTTGCTGCCACATTTCAAAACGCTCATTTTTTTGGATACTCGCCAGTTTCGCTTTGGCGTTATCTCGTTCCATGCTGGCGCTATCCAATGCTCTTTGCGCTGTCGCAAGTTGAGATTTTACCTGGTTAAGCTCTTGAGCATTGTTATCGCTGCTGCTTAATGCTGCTTCGAGATCGGCTTTAGTCTGCTTAAGCTCTGCCTGAATCGCAGGTAGCTTTACACGCAGGCTTGTCTTTGCGCTGAGCATTTTTGTTTGCACCCAGCCTTCACGGTCTTTACCGTCAATAACCTTGCTGTAATCACCTTGAGTCTCATTAAGCGAAGTGACTGGTTGGCCAGCTTCGATGCTGCCTAAAATACGGAATTGTGTTCCAGGCCCACCATGAAGGTAGATATAAACATCATCTGAGATGTAGCGCGTTTGGTTTGCTGCAAGCAAAGAAGGGGAAAGTAGCATCATTCCCGCAATAATTAGAATTCTTAACACCAATCTATTCTCATCTACGAAATTTAGCCCACATGCTAGGGATTTAAAGGGGGTAATGCAAGTGGCAAAAGAGTGATAAAACGCAAAAGGGAAGTTTGATACAAAAATTATCAAACTCCCCTTTAGATTACGTCGTTTTTGTAAAACGAATGTTGCTCAAGGTTATTCGAAAATACTCTTAATGATATAGAAGAATATAATTGAAAGACCTGCACCCGCAGGAAGGGTGACAACCCAAGATACAACAATGTTACGCACTACGCCCAAATTGATTGCGGCGATACCACGAGCCATACCGACACCCAAAACCGCACCCACTAGTGTTTGTGTGGTTGAGATTGGTAGACCTGTGCCTGATGCAATAACGACTGTTGAGGCTGCAGCAAGTTCTGCGGCAAAACCACGGCTTGGTGTTAGGTGAGTAATGTTTTTACCAATGGTTTGCATTACACGCTTACCAAAGATGGCAAGACCTAGAACGATACCCACAGCACCTAAAGGTAGAATCCACCAAACAAGTGGTGCAGTGCTGTTGATTTCACCACCGCTTTCAACAACTGAAACAACAGCTGCCAATGGACCAATCGCGTTAGCTACGTCGTTAGAACCGTGAGCAAATGCCATACAACATGCCGTGACAACCATTAAGATAGCGAATACTTTCTCAACGTTACCAAACTGTGTTTGACGGTCTGCTTTAGTGTCCATTTTAAGACGTTTAATCGCAATCATGCCACCAAAACCAACTGTAATTGCAATCAATGCTGCTAAGCCATACGCCTCGACAGTGCTGAAGTTTATACCAACATGCTTAAGACCTTTAGTGATTGTCACGAGTGACATCATAAAGCCCGCTAGTGCCATGTAGAAAGGTACGTAACGTTTAGCGTTTTCTAATGGGTTATCGGTGTTGAAAATCAGCTTTTGTACACTCTGGAATATCATAAAGGCGATAAAGCCCGATATTGCCGGAGTGACAACCCAGGAGCCAACGATACCGCCCACTTTGCCCCATGCCACCGCATCGCTACCAACACCAACAGCGGCGAAACCGACAATCGCGCCAACAATAGAGTGAGTGGTCGATACTGGCCAGCCTAACGCAGATGCGGCAATTAGCCAGATACCTGCTGCAAGCAGCGCAGAGATCATGCCGTATACAAGTAGTTCAGGTGAGTTGACAAAATAAGCTGAGTCAATAATACCTTTACGGATCGTACTGGTTACTTCGCCACCAGCTAGATACGCACCAGCAAACTCAAAGATCATTGCAATAATGATCGCTTGCTTAATTGTAATTGCATTTGAACCTACAGAGGTTCCCATTGCATTGGCTACGTCATTGGCGCCAATACCCCATGCCATTAAAAAACCAAATAGAGCCGCAATGCCAATAAGCACTGGGCCGTTGGTGACTAATACATCAACCATGTTGTTACCTTGATACTCTTTTGATTAGACGCGAGCTAACATTAGCTCTAAGCGAGAACCGACTCGTTCAGCAAGATCTGCCAAGTCACCAACCCACTCAATTATCTTGTAGAGGAACATTACATCGACAGGGTTTAATTCTGATTCGATGGAGTATAGTTGTCTACGGATCTTAATCTGTAAATCATCTGTATCTTCTTCGATAGAATCTAGTTCTGCGATCATTTTAGCGACAAGATCCACTTCACGGCCTCTAAAACCCGTTTCTAACAGGTCGTCGAGTTCGTTAATTGCTTCTTTTGACAACGAAACTGCATCAAGGCAGCGCTGTAAATAAGCAATGAATGGCTCTTGAATTACTTGAGGTAACTCTAATTGTCGGCCAATGACGCGGCCGGAAATGTCTTTTGCTTTGTTAGCAATTTTATCTTGCTGGGTAAGTAGCTCCAGTAAGTCAGTGCGTTCTACAGGCATAAACAGACCGCCAGGCAGAGTTAAACGGATCTCACGCTTTAGTGAGTCAGCTTCTTGCTCTGCAGAGCTAATTTGCTTACGCAATAGAACTGCTTTGTCCCAGTCTCCTGCGACAGTTGCTTCAAAAAATGGGACAAGTATTAACGCACAATCGTATACTTTGTCGATATGCTCTTGAAGAGGCTTAATTGGCGATTTTGCAAACACGCCTAAAATAGAGTTTACTGGCATTGCCGTGTACCTATTTTGGTTATTCCACTATTGGAAAAAGCGGGCGCATGTTAACTCAAGCGGCCGCGTAATAAAACTGTGTTTTTCTATTTTAATAGACAGTTTTTTATTCTAGCTAGATATATTCTAACTGCAAAGCGGATCCTACGGCGATATTATTGCAGAAATATTACAATGTGTAACTTTAATGGCAGATTGATTAAATTTTGATGACAAGGTGAATGGTACATCGATGGAAGCTGAGATTGAACTCAAACTTTTCTTTAATGAAGAACAAAAGAAAAGCCTTATAAAACTATTAGATAGCTTACCTAGTTGCGATGCAAAGGGGGTCGAGAAGCTGACTAATGGCTACTTTGATACAAATGAGCTTACCTTAAGAAAATGGGACATGGGTCTGCGGATCCGGGGAATAAATCAACATTTAGAACAAACAATTAAAACAAAAGGTCAGGTTGTTGGCGGGATCCATTCTCGACCTGAGTATAATGTTGATATAGATCAAAATTTTCCGCAATTAAATTTATTCCCCAGTGATATTTGGCCTGAAGGGGCGAATATTGCACAAACTCAGTCAGCACTTTACTGCTTGTTTAATACTGATTTTGAACGTCAGCGCTGGCATGTTTTTGTTGATGACAGCTTAGTTGAAGTGGCTTTAGACATAGGTGAAATCCGTGTTGGTCAAGCCGTTGAGCCGATTTGTGAGTTAGAATTTGAGCTATTGGCGGGCGATACCAGTGCCTTATTAACCCTCGCTGGCATCGTGAGTCGAGACATTCCCGTGCGTTTAGGCAAAGCGAGTAAAGCGCAGCGTGGTTACCGTTTAGCGGGAGAATCTAACCCCGAGACGGTTGCAGCACTTGAGTTTATTGAAATAGACCCACAACAAAGTTTAAAGCAAGTTGCGGTCAATCTATTAGCTGTGGGATTAGATCGTTGGCAAACAATTGAGTCGATGATGCTAGATCCTGAGCAGCATCTATTGGCACTGCCCATCTTGAGTTACCGTTTGCGAGCCTGTATCCGTTTACTTAAGAGTACACTTAAGCAATTCGAGTTACTTGAAGACGATTTTCAAGCCGATTTTGATTGTATCGAGGCTCACTTAAACTTTATTGAAGAAGCATTAAGTTTATATCGCATCATTGATAATGACGCAGCTTTAGTGGCTAAGTTGCCGCAGCATAAGGCATTAGCCGACGTCGCATTAGTCAAGTTGCAACAGTTAGACATTATCGGCCAAGTCGAGTCGCTGCTGAGTCTGACCAATTATGGCAAGTTGCAGGTGCATTTAGTCGACTTAATGATGCAAATTAATGATGGCCGAACCGTTATTCATCGAGATCTAGAGCTACGACACTTTGCCAATAAAATGCAGGAAAACTCCTGGCAACGGATTTTAGATGTCATGCCATTAGATAACAACCTTAGCAGCTCTGATTACCTGTCTGTAGCTAAGGCGCTCGATGACAGTATTTTTGTCGGCGTAGCCTATGGCGGTCTTTATTCCGAAAAATATCGAGACCAATTTAGAGCACCTTGGCAAGATCTTGCGCTGGGGATCCGCACGCTAGCGGCTTATCGCGAGCTAAAGCTCGTTAGTGAGCTCGCTTATTTAGATATTTCCGAGTGGTTAAACAATAAAGAGCAAAGTTTGGTGCAAGCGATGGAGTTTTCTCGTCGTAGCGCGATGCAAAATGAGCCGTATTGGCGCTAAGCTGTATATCGTTACTCTGCAAAAAAGCCCACATCGATGTGGGCTTTTTAGTGTTTGAAGCGTTTTTATCGATCCCCGTTGAGAAGGTCAGTCTTGGCCACAGCTCTTTTTAGTCAGACTTGTTATCTTGAATAGCCTGTTTTAACTCATCGATTTCGGCAAGTAACTTTTGCTGGTTTTGCTCCATCCGTATCAAGCTAGTATTGAGCTCCGAGCGGAGCTCTTCAGTGTGACTATCGAGTTTTTCTGCTTCATCTGGCGAGACAAAAACCGACGCCATATAACCTGAAATAACACCAAAAAAACTCACGCCACAGACAATAACGATGGCACCGATAATATGACCTGCGGTTGTCACTGGATAATAATCACCATAACCTACAGTCGAGATAGTGACTAAGGCCCACCAGACCGCACTTTCGGCAGTATCGATATTAGCCCCTTCAACGCCGCTCTCTACGATAAGCATTAACACCGATGAGAAGGTTAATATGGTCACAAGTGCGACTAACAGGCTAGCAATGGTTGCTTGTCTGCGCTGTTTAAGCATGGGGATGATAAGCGAGCGGGTCATACGAATAAGGCGCACAACTCTTAAGATCTGGAATAGTCGCGCCATTCTTAGTACTTCAATGGCCGGAATGCTGGCGACAAAATCAATCCAGTGATTTTTTAGGTAGTCGCTCTTACCTTCTGCCTTGAACAGCTCAAAAAAGAAATTAGACATGAAGATAAGACAGATACTGGTATCTATCATAAACAGTAAGCGTTTTGTCTCGCCATCGACTCGCCCAAAGGTCAGCACGAGCACCACAATTACTGACAGCAGCGATAGCAGCATCATCGCGAGCTGAATCGGTGTGGGAGGTGTATCGGGCTGTAGCAGCCAGCGCTTTTTATTTGCCATCGCTTAGATCCATCTATTGAGGTGCCAGAAATTACCTATAGGGCGCCTTGATTTGCGCCTAAGGTTCAGCGCTAAATTGGATTAAATCATCTAATACATGCTTTTTAATTTCAAGTTGTTGTTCTGCTGAAAGGTTATATTTTTCAGCTAAAATCTCATAATCACTAAGGCTTAGGGATACGGTAAGGCGAGGACGTTTAGGGCGTTTAGTGACGCTCAATCCTAATATTTCTCTGATCTGATCTGAGGGACTCACCCCAGCATCGAGTGCCGCTTTTCGTATGGCATACTGGAACTTTTCGTCCATATCGAAGGCTATTTGTGTCGCTTTGGCGGCTTTTTGGTTTTGTAGCCATTGCTCGGGGAGGGGATTTTTTTGTTTGGTCATGCCTGCGGTACCTAAATTTTCATCCGTAAAAGAACGTGCGGAATTACTTCAATGCTAACACTGATTGCAGCTGAAACAAAAATGGTTCTAAAGCAAAATACTTTAGAACCATTTAATTATGCGCCTGGCCAATATTCTCGAATATCAGTCAGGGGACGATATAGAGTTAACATTATATCTGTTTCGCCGCCTTCATAGACTTCGATATCTACAGCTTTGTCTTCATCGTCATCTAGCAGTTGGTAAGCCTCAAACGGATCACCAGTAGAGCCATCGGCATCTTGAGGTGGTCTTAATCCGCGATAATCTTGGCGATGGAAATAGCCAAAACTCGCTGACGTAACCTGATGATAATGCGGTGATAACCACTGTTCATAATCATTTAAGTCAGCTGACAGCGTTTGCGTATCTAGCTCGGCTTTACCAGCTTCTTCGAAAATTTCACTAAATTGCTCGAGATCGAAAAGCTGTTCAACTAGGCCTCGATTTATCTTAATCGAGAGGGCGAGGTACGTTTCATCATCTTCATCAAGACTGAGAAAAATAGCGTCGCCACTATGGCCCTTTAGCACCCATTCCGTTTGTTGTTTGCGCTGATACTCGTAAGTATTGACCGCTTCAACTCGCAGTTGCTGACCACGTAACTGTGGTGGCAAGGCAAAACTGTCATCAAGGGAGATCATATCTCCCTTGTTAAGTTTTGATGGGTGATCGAGTTGACGTTTAGGTTCCTCTTTCTTGCCAAATAGGCTGCTTAGAAATCCCACGTCAGTCTCCTTTAGCCTTTACGGGCTTTAATGCGATCAAGTACCGCGTTAGCATTAGACTTTTGCTCGCCAATACCGGCCTCAGCTAGTTTGTCGTGCAATGCTTTGTCGCTGTTTTCTTCAGCGAGAGTCTCAGACGCTTTTAGGCGGTCATCAAATGACTGTTGACGAGCCTTGATACGTTCTAGCGAATCTTTAGCGTTAAGCAGTTTTGAGTTGCTACCCGCAAATGAGTCAGTAATAGATGCTGTGGCTTTTTGTACGCTTTCAGTGGTCTTAACCATAGTCAATTGACGTTGGTAATCAGCTAATTGGCGTTCAGTCTTACGTACAAGCTCTTTTAAGCGAGCAGCATGCGCGCTAAAGCTTGCATTCGCAGCTTGCTGATCGTTAAGCTCTTGGTCAAGCTCAGCAATTTTCTCTGCTACTTCAAGTGCTAGCGACTCGTTACCTTTTTCAAGTGCTTGAGTCACGTAACCTTCATGTTCAGCAACAGAGCGCTTTAGACGGTCAACTTCACGGCTTGCTTGCATCTCTTTTGCCATCACTTCAGTTAAGTCGCGCTTAGCTTTAGTTAGGTGTTTTTCGGCATCACGAATTTCTTGTTCAAAAATACGTGTTGAGTTTGCATCAACGATGCCTTGGCCAACTTCAGTAGCACCGCCACGGAAGGCTGTAAGAATTTTGTTTAGAATGCCCATAATGTGGCTCCTTTATTTAAGGTAGTCGACGAGTTCGTCGATAACTTCAAGACAGTTGTCAGATAGAACAGAGAGTTCCTGCTCGATTTCTTGCATGCTTGAATGTACTGATAGCGCGCCGTAAACCACATACTTATCGTCGATTTTAGCAAACGATGACAGTGGCATTGGGATGTTGAGCTCTAACATGGTCTCAAACATTTCGCTACGACGCTCTTGATTCACTTCATCCTCGCCCCATAAATAACTGATGCAGAGGATTTGGTTGTCCGTTACCGATACGAATACCGGGATCTCTTCACGGCCAACAACATTAACTTGTAACACTTCCACGTCGCCATCAATTGGGTAACAATCAAATTGAAAGCCAGTTTGGCTATTGTCGCCAAGTTCATTTAGGTGGTTGGCAATGGTGTGGATATTCATATTTGTCCTTATTGACATATTATGTCTGTGATTAAAGATAGCATTACGACATAATATGTCAAGCGCTATCTTTACGATTCAAAAATAAACTCTACTGATTTTCTAACCAAGCCTGCTGATGGTATTGATACAGCTGACTTGAACCTAAAACATTGGGCTTAATTTGCGACTTATTTTGGTAAAAGTTTCCAGGGAACTCAAATGCCGCATGGATCAAACCTGGGGTTAACCAAGGATCATTAACCGGTAACTGCTGTACGTCTTCTAGTCTATCTCGGGCACTTTTGCCGCCTAAGGTGGCAATGCTCCAGCCCCATTCGCCAAAACTGGGCACGTTATGATGATACTGATCGACATTAAACCCCGCCAACTCCAAGGTATTAGCCACAGAAATAAAGGCATTAGGCGCATGATAAGGTGACGTTGACTGTATGGTTAAGGCAGCGTCATTGCTCATTAGTTCCTTGAGCTTAAGATAGAAAGCATCGGAATACAGCTTATTGAGATCCGGATGACTAGGATCGGGCAGATCGACAATAATGACGTCGAACTTTTCCTCTTTCGCCAGTAGCTTATCGACACCATTAAAAGCATCTTCAAACATAATTCTTACCCGTGGATCGTTAAGCGCATTCTGGTTAAGTGCCAATAATGCCTTACTCAAATTATCAGGCATATCACTCGATGGTTGTTTAAAAAGGTTGACCAACTCGTGGTCTAGATCCATCAAGGTGACTTGCTGAGGTTGCCACTGCAGCACTTGAGTTAAACCAAGGCCATCACCGCCACCGATAATTAACACCTTGTCGTGGCGTGCGCTGGCAGCCATGGTTGGGTGGACTAAAAACGAGTGGTAGATATGTTCATCGCTGCTCGAAAACTGTAGTCGACCATTGATATAAAGCGAATGTACCGGTGCTAGGCCATTGCCACGTAAGCGCTCGGTAAAGGTCAGTTGTTGAAAGCGCGTCGCCTTGGCATAAACCACCTTGTCTTTGTATAGCAGGTTATTAAAGTTCTGTTCCCATTGAGGGCCGTGTAGGGCTAGCAATACCAAAATGCCGGTCGCGATAAAGTGACCCACTAATAGTAGTTTTACATGACGTATTTGATGCCAGAAGCGCCAGATAAAGATAAAACCGGCTAGCAGATTAAAGCTTGCCGTTAAGGCCGCGGCAAGTTGGATATCGATAGCCAGCATAAAGCCAACCCAGATAGCCGCACCAATACCGGCGCCCACATAGTCTGCACCATAAATGGTGCCTGCATTATGCATTAGGTGCGCTTCAGACAGGGCTTGGCGTACTCGAGCGATCAGTGGGATCTCCATACCGATCATCAGGCCGAGTAACACCCCCCACACATAAGGCAAGTATTCACTGAGCTTTTGCAAAGTGCCAATAAAGCCACCGTTGGGCAGCTGATCGGCCGGTAGACCTAAGGTATCTGCAATGATTAAGGGTAATTGCTGGCCAAAGCCGATAACGGCAGCAGTGATTAAAATCGCCAGTGAGCCACACAGGGCAACACACAGTTCTAATACGGCAAAACCGGTAAAGGCACAGCGAATTTTACGGGCGGCAAAAGCGCCGACTCCCATAGAAACAATCATTAGGCCAATCATGGTGTAAATAGCGGCTTCGAGCGCGCCTAGAATGCGTCCGGCATAATGTGATAATAGGTATTCATAAATCAGGCCGCAGCCCGCAAGCACGGCCATAATGCCGAGCAGTAAGATATCGTCGAACCAGCCAAGTTTGCCTGATTCTATAGTTTGATTATGTGTTGAAGTTGTTGCGCTGCTTGAGTCGGTTTGCATTGGGTGTCTATTGGCTATTTATAAGAGATAGTTTATTCGAGGCTGCATATAGTTGAAATGACGAATATTAGAGGTGGTCATTCGAAGTTGCATCAATCGGATATAAGTTAATGGCATTAATAAAAAGGGAGCGTATCGACCGCTCCCTTTCTCTCCCTTATGCCATCAAGGCAGCGAGGATAATCGCGATAGAAACGCTAATGGCCATCTCGACGAAAGCGAGGCCGATGTTATGCTGTTTTTCAACTTCATCGCATAAATTTATGTTGGCCAGCACTAACTTTTTAATCAAGGTGATCAGCAGTGATAGAGACAGTAGCATCACTACCGAGAAGACCAGCCAGCCGATTAAGTTTGTCACGTAAGCATGTGGGTCAAAAATAATAAAGTGGCTAGCAGCATTAAAACTAAATGCCATGGCAAGCATATAGCCGCTATGACGAATCGCCAATGCCACATGCCCTTCGGCGATCGCTTTTTGCATCGATGCACCTTGGTTACGCTTAGCGTAGCGGTTTTCACGGCCACGAGTCAGTAGCACTAACATTAGCTGTGAAATCGCAAAGGCACTAAAGATGGCAATAAAGGTGTAAATGGTAAGGTCTTCAGCCCACATTAATACCGAGCGAATAATAATCGCAGTGGCAATAGCTGCGGTTGCATCCACAATCGCAACTGAGACATTACCTTTGAGGATCAAGGCGTTTTTATCTATATCATTGAGTGCAATCTTGTCATGCAAAAAACGACCGAGTTTAATCAGTACTAAGCCAAATAAACCATAAGCACTCATGCCAATGGCTTCAACTAAATACGACTCGGCGGCTTCACCAGTAATCGCACCGGTAAGCACAATACCCAGCGCCATCACAGCACCTGCGGTACTAATGCCAAAGGCAAAGTTATCGTTTTCAGCCAGTTCGTGGCGACTATTTACCTTAACTGTCCAGCCTTGCAGGTAACGCATTAATGTTAATAGGAGCACCGCGATAGTGATATCGATGAATAGAATAATCATCAGATCGAGAGTGAGGCCGTAGTTTTCTAAAAATGTCATAAAAGTTCCTTAATTATTTGCCTCGGCGAACACCGCGAGTGGTACGACTGCTGGAATTACGGAAGCTGCTGTCCTTAGAGTAGTTAGAGCGGAACTTGCTCTTACTGCTCGCAGTGCGTCCTGTTGAACTGGCTTTTGGGGTACTGCTACTTTGTCTCGAAAGACTGGTTGAGCCTGTACGCGATTTAGCATATGGGCTATCAAACTTTTTGCCTTGAGAGCTAAACTGCTTCTTTGTACGCTCATAAGTTTGAGTCTGTGCGCGAGCTTGTTTAGGTGATGTATAGCGGTAGCGTCCTACATCATTGTAATAGCTGTAGTTACGGCGACTTGACCAACGATCGTAACCTATTGGACCGCGAGTTAAGTTGGAGAACATAGAGTACATGCCATACCAAGCCCAAAATGACATGCCATTAGAGCCCGTTTGCCAGTTACCGTAGGAAGGGTTGCCCACTAGCTGGCTACCTGCACCAAAGTCTTCGGCGCCATTGGCAAGCGCAGCGGCTTCGCGGCTAATGGAATTCACTCGAGCGAGCGTGCCGCCCGACATATCAGCGACCACGTTAAGTGGATCGGATAGCATATCGTTATAAAGGCTAGGGTCCGCGGCTTGATAGAGGTTCTCGACTTCTGCAAGCTGTTGATCGAGATCGACAAAGTTGGCCGGATTTTGCGCGTCAGTCAATCGCCGCGTCAGTGAGGTAAACATCGGGCCGCGGTTAGTGGCATCCATCGCAAGCTCATTGAGCAGAGGGCTTAAGTCTGGCTTTTGCCTTTCCAATACTTGAGTGTATTGTTTTAGCAAATTAGCATTACGTACCTGACCGTCGCTCAGCATAGTGCTTAGAGTATCGAGGCGTTGCTGAGTCAGCTGCTGATACTTTGCAATTTGCTCTGGTCTATCATCGCCACATCCTACGAGGGCGAGAGCCAGTATGACGGTGAGAACGCGGGTTAGCATTCCTGCCATAGTTTCTCCAAATTCTAATATGTTACTTTTTAGTGGCCAAATGCCGTACGGTAACAAAGACACATTGCCATAATGCTTAATGATACTTTATAGCGATTAATAATTACCCAGCATACAGATATTTCAGTTGCTGAAACATTGAATTCGCAAGAGAAATAATTTGCTCTTACTGTAATTATCAGCGCTTGAGTATAGTATTGCCTATTAGAGCATAAAAATACCACGGATCCTGCTTTCATGGCCTTGAGTAATTAAATTTACTCAACTGACCAACATCCACGACCAAAACTGCTCACATTTGTTTACGCTCTATCTATATCATTATCGACATAATATGTCGATGTTCAAAATTGTTAGGGATTATTATGCGCACGGCGACACAGAGTAATAAGCTTGTCAGCACTCAAATGGCAGAGACCGCAGAGCGATATTGGCAAAGACTAACAGATAACGCCGCTGAGTTAGTGGCGTCATTGACCAATGAGCAACAACAAGAGCTAAAACTGGTTTTTGGCTTAAGTGACTTTATTGCAACTCAGCTATGCCGCCACTCGCACTGGATCCCGGTATTATTTGAGCGCGAACTGCATAATATTGAGCGTCAAACATTCGACGGTGAATTGGCAAGCTTGCTTGAGCCTATTACCGATGAAGAGCAAGCCAAACGTATTTTACGTCAATATCGTAACCGACAGATGGTGCGAATCGCCTGGCGAGACTTTCTTGGTTACAGTGAATTACAAGAGTCGTTATTAGATCTGTCAGCACTTGCTGAGGCGCTAGTGATTGCAGGGCGGGACTGGCTATATCGCGAGATGTGCACGCAACTGGGCACCCCAAGCGATAGCCAAGGTCAACCGCAAAAACTGCTCATCTTAGGTATGGGAAAGCTCGGTGGTCGTGAGCTTAACTTCTCTTCTGACATCGACCTTATCTTTACCTTTGCCGAGCACGGCGAAACCATTGGCGGCAGACGCTCGCTCGAAAATCAGCAATTCTTTATTCGCATGGGGCAGCGTTTAGTCAACTTGCTGCACCAAGTTACCGTTGATGGTTTTGTGTATCGCGTTGATATGCGCCTTCGCCCTTATGGTGAAAGCGGCCCCTTAGTGGTGAGCTTTAGCGGCCTTGAAGATTACTATCAAGAACAGGGTCGAGATTGGGAGCGTTATGCCATGGTTAAGGCGCGTGCACTTGGGCCATGGACCGCTGATTCTGATGAGTTACATGATCTGCTCAGACCATTTGTTTACCGCCGTTACTTAGATTTTTCAGCGATAGAGTCGCTGCGCAAGATGAAGGGGTTAATTACCCAAGAGGTCCGTCGCCGTAAGCTCACCGACAATATTAAGCTCGGTGCTGGTGGCATTCGAGAGGTCGAATTCGTGGTGCAGAGCTTTCAGCTTATTCGCGGTGGCCGCGAACCCTCATTGCGCCAGCAAAGCTTATTTGCAGCCATTGAGACCCTGTACCAATTAGGACAGTTGGAATATTTGGCGGTTGATGAGCTTAAAAATAGCTATGTGTTACTGCGCCGAGTTGAAAACCTATTGCAAGCAATAAACGATGAGCAGACCCAGACATTGCCAAGTGAAGTCCTTGATTGGCAACGTTTATGTTATGCCCTCAATGCCGATACAGAAATGGATCTGCGGGAACAGATTGAAACGGCGATGAGACAGATCCACAGCCACTTCCAAGAAACGGTGGGGGGGAATCTTCATGAGGACCAAAACGAGACCTGGACTCAGCAGTTATGGAACGCATATGAAGATGAACATGCGCTGTCTATTCTAGAAGAACAGGGGATTGATGATGAAAAGCTCTGGCCGCTGCTTAACCGCTGGCACGAAACCGTGGTGCGCCGCACCATCGGTCCAAGAGGGCGCGAAACCTTAGATAAACTCATGCCTAAGCTATTGTGTGAGTTTACTAATCTAGCGCAACCTTCTAAGGCATTTGATCCTGTGTCAAAAGTGCTCGATCAAATTTTAACTCGCACGACTTATCTTGAGCTTTTATGTGAAAATCCAGGTGCAAGGCAGCAGTTGGTGAGTCTTTGTTGTGCCAGCCCATGGATTGCACAGCAGCTGGCTAAATTCCCAATGCTGCTCGATGAGCTGATTGATCCTGCCCAGCTGTATGACACCACATCATTAGATGATTATGGCAGTGAGTTGCGCCAATATTTACTACGAGTGCCAGAAGATGATTTAGAGCAGCAGATGGAAGCACTGCGCCAATTTAAGTTATCGCAGCAGCTAAAGATAGCCGCCGCCGACGTGACAGGCGTGCTGCCAGTGATGGAGGTGAGCGATCACTTAACCTTCTTAGCGGAAGCGATTATCGAGCAAGTGGTACATCAGGCATGGGGCCAAATTAGCAGTCGTCATGGTGTGCCGGATAACCTAAAAGACAATGAGATGGGCTTTGCGGTTGTCGGATATGGTAAGGCCGGTGGTATTGAGCTAGGTTATGGCTCCGATCTCGATCTGGTCTTTTTACACAACGGCAGCCAAGCAGGGCAAACCAATGGCGATAGACCGATTGATATTGGTCATTTTTATCTAAAGCTTGCCCAACGCATATTGCACATGTTCTCTACTCGCACTATCTCAGGTGAACTCTATGAGGTAGATATGCGCCTTAGGCCGTCAGGGGCGTCAGGCTTACTGGTGAGCGAGATTGAACACTTTGGTGAATATCAGCGTCACGAAGCCTGGACATGGGAGCATCAAGCACTGGTGCGGGCGCGCTTTATGTTTGGTGATAATGCATTGTCGATGCGCTTTAACACGCTAAGAGCCGAAGTGTTGCAAAGCAAGCGAGATAAAATATCGCTTGCTAAGGATGTGCGAGAGATGCGCCTTAAGATGCGCGATCACTTGCTCAAGGTTGAGCCTGGTATGTTCGATCTTAAACAGAGTAGTGGTGGTATCGCCGATATTGAGTTTATCGCCCAGTATCTGGTGTTAGCCGATAGCAGTGAGCATAAGCGCTTATGTTTTTGGTCTGATAACGTGCGAATTTTCTCTGATCTAGCAGAGCTCGAACTCCTGCCTTTTGCAAGTGCACAGGCGCTAACTCAGGCGTATTGTTACCTGCGTGATGAAAGCCATAGGCTGACACTACAACAGAAAAAATCGGTTCTGCCAGTAGAAGCGTTACAGCCGCATATCGAGCGAGTGGAAGCGATTTATCAGCAGATCCTAGGCGAGCCGGTATTGTGATTTAGCGCAAATCAGCAGGCAAATTGCGTTGCACAATAAGATTCAGTTGCATACAAAATCCTGATTGGATTTAGCAATAATGTTAGTGATAATGTAAGTGATTGAGTTAATGCTGAATCACTAACTTGGTTTGTTCTATGCATTGACTAGATTATTGAGTCGATTGTTAGGATCTCACCATGAACTCACATAATCAAACAAGCCGTTATAGTCGTCTTATCGACAAGCTTACTGGAATGGATATCGTCAAAGGTATTCATTCCAGCCGCAAGCTCAGCCAAAAGCTCAGTCGAAAACACATCCAAAAGCTCAGTCGAAAACACAATAAGCCAAATCAGGGCTTTGTTCGTGAGCTGCCTTGGTATTGGGTATTGCTTCTGTGTTTGCTTTTATTTGTTAATGACGTAATCGCAGCGATAGAGCCAGAGCAGAGGATAAGCTTAATTATTCTCGATCGCTCAGTCGAGCAAGTTGATAGATTGCTTGCGGACTTTAGAGGTGAGTTGCATCTGCTAATTGTTGAAGAATCCCAAGAGCCATTCGAGCAGATAAACCAAGCGTTATACGGTGAACCGCTTTATTCCAATGTGACGATTATTGCCAAAGCTTCAAGTTCGGCTATTTATTTGGGAGGTCGCTGGATTGATCAACACTATTTACTCGAACATCAACAAACATTAGCCACTTTTTCCAAGCAGTTTGCTAACGATAGTCAGCTATCTTTGTACACCACTAACTTGACGGTTAGCCATGGTGGCGGCGAGTTTATTGGTTTATTTGAAAATCTGACTCAGCTGAATGTGGACGTAATTTATATGCAAGGCCAGCATTATGAGCCCCTTTGGGTACAACGAGCCGAGTTTGACTTTTAGCGCTTAACAGCCGGAATTGACATCGGGGTTTCTCAATAAAACCTATGCCCTAATGTAGTGTTTAATGAAGCAGTTAGTCTTGATACGTTTTGTATCATATTTTGAGCAGATACTGCTTTGCGGATATAGAAATACTGCTTACTATCAGCTCAAGTATGTCCCTATGTAGTATAAGGGACTAATTAGAGGATGGTTTGATGAGTTCTATCAGTGGTGTAGTCAATAGTACAAGTATCAATGTAGGGGCTAAAATCACCTCCAACGTTGCAGCTGATTCGGCTACTCAGCAAGCCACAGCCAGTCACGTGCCAGATATCGCTGCCAATGCAGCTTCTGCTAGCGCCTTAGCTAAGCCGCTCCCAAATACAGGCGCCAGCACCACAGTGGTATTATCAACGGCTGCGCAAGATAAGCTCACCACAGAGCAAGGCGTTGCCAAAGCGAATAGTTCTGCCGCTGATGCTAACGCTGTAAAAGCCGAAGCTGATGAAGATGGAGATTTTGAGTCATTTGTATTTGGCGCGTTAGGTCTCGATCACCCAGAAGAGATTGATGAGAACGGTGACCCATCATATTCGGCAGGCCAATATGTTAAGGCGGCTGCTACGGTTGGTGGCATGATTGCCATGTTTATTTAGACGTTGTCTAAAACTGGTTTTTACCAAGCTGCGCTTGATAAACGTCGTGGGATTCCATCCCACACACGGGCAAGAAGGGGTCAACAGCTACCCCCTCTTGCATCTCCCGAGCCGCCCCGACGAAGTTGTTGATCCTCACTCATTTTCGAAAATAGCTATCGCCTCATATTCGCCATCCCTGGCTTACCTAAGGCTATCTCGTCATCCATGACTCGCTCACGCGATTTGTCTTCAATGACTTCGGCAACTCCGATGGGGAATCGGTGTTTTCTGTGAATTTTAACAGGGTAATATAATGCATTGTTATTAATCGATTTTTAATAAATAATGCTATGTACGCGTTTAGAGTTGATCTTCCACAAAAGGCGCTTACCGCATATTAAATGTTATGTATTAGAAGGTTCGAGAATGAAATTTGAATTTGGAGACTTATATAAATTTACAGTCTCTATGGGCGTGGTATTAATCACTATATCGATAATGGCGCCCTGGCTATTTTTAAAGGAGCCCTTTGATCTATTCAGACCAGCTACTGAAATAAATGCACTTTCTGAGATTGCTAAGGCTGTTGTTACGAAAAGGCAAAATACTGTCTCATACATAATTGACTTTATTCCATGGTTTTCTTTAATTGGGTCTATTGCAGGCTTTACTTTTATCTGGATCGGACTAAAAAATTGGCATAGGAATCAAGTTCATATCGATGAGCAAACAAGACTCGATGTTGAAATAAAGAAACAGTCTCTTCGTGATGCAACAATAGATGAAATTGAAGAGAAAGAAACTGTAGAGTATGAAGAGCTAAAAGCTAGTGAGGCGTCATATTCAGGGGGCCACCTCATCAATTCTTTTAGACGAGAGTATTCAAAAGTTGAAGATCTTGTTTATTCAAAATTCTTGGATGTGTACAAGAATAAGTATGAAGTTAGCCATAATAAAATGATTGCAGGTGTGGAATTAGATATTCTACTTACTGGGAAACATATGCTAACTAAAGACTACATAGTGGAAGTGAAATATATAAGGAAAGGATTCAACTTTGGTTGGGTCCGAGAGGCATACTTGAAAAATATCTATGCCAAAAGCGTTTATTCCCAAATTACGAATAGACTACCGAATACATTATTACTCATAGTAATTGATTCTGATGCACATGAAGAAGATACATATAATCAAATACTTCAGAGGTTGAAGGATGAGGTTTTAGGTAGAAAAGGTAAAGATCTAGTTAGGGTGATAACTAAGCAGGAGCTTATGAGTAGTAATAGCTCTGATTTACAAGATAAATTAGCAATAAATGCTTAACAAATACCTGGATTTTACCTCCGATTATGCCCCCATTCTGCGTTTCGCAGAAATAAGTCACGAGAAGCTTTGAGAGTTGGGCTGGCGTTATATTAATAAGGAATGTAATGAAGTATTTACTTTTTTTGATTTTACCTTTTTTTAGTTTTAGCTCGCTTAGCTCTGACATGGAAAGAGTTCAGACTAATCTAGCTTCAGATTTTTCTAGCTGCTCTTCTTATTTTTTATTGATGTCTCAAGCCTTGGTTTCTAGTGGGCAAGATGGAAGTTTATATAAGCAATCTAGTATCAATTCCTTTCGATTTGCTTCTGAACTTTCAAATGAAAAAGTATCAGAAGCAAGAGTCAAATTAGCTTACAAAGAAATGCATAAGGAGTTAGATGGTAACTGGTCAAACTCGGCAATTTTAATCGAGAAATATTCTGACTTGTGCGTAGAGTTGTTAGAAAGCCCTGAAAAGCGACTCAAGTACTGGACTAGCAAATATTGATGCAATATTCGTTATCAACAAATAGCACTTTGTAACTGGAAGGTAGGGAGGTTTACCCATTAAAAATCAAATGATTAATATGGTCTCTACTTTTTTGGATAATCAGTCAAAGTAAATTTATCGAACAGTGAGGGGACGATTATATGCTTGGAACATTTCTAATTATTGCGGTTATTGTTTGTGGTTACATACAAGTTACCTTCTGGATGCTTATCCCTGCTTCTATAGCCGCTGCTTTTATAGGTTTGCATTTCCCTGCGGGGAAGGCTGATATGGCAAAGTCTAGAGGGATCTATTGGAAGGTACTTTTCTCATCCCTTCCTATTCAAGGCATTTTTATGTCTGTGCTGTTTGGCTTGGGCTGGGGGATAAAGGCTGTTATAAGTTAGCCCCAAAAATGACATCCATTGTTAATAGCATGTTTTTGGCCCGCCACTTATTGTTGATTTAGCATGGGTGGCTTATGTTTTAGCTTATGTTTTAGCTTATGTTTTAACCACGCCTTGGGTGAGTCAGTATAAGCAAAAGTGTATCCTGATCAAACATTTGACTTGCTCCAGCTCCAATATCCCTTTACGCTGCGTGACATTCGGCTGAATAAGCCAAAACGCCTAATGTCGGTATCCTGAATGTTGCGAAAACCCACACCCTTCTCTAAGCGCAAAACCCAAAACCTGTTTAAAAGCAAACTCAAACGCGCTCTGGGCAGGATAAACTGGAAACGCTTCAGCTCAATCACGCTTCTGGCTGCACTGGCCTATGCTGCCCTCTATTACATTAACTCACCGGCCAGAGTCGTAATGAACATGAGTATGGCGGACATGATCTACAACAGTCATCAACTCTCAAGCCAACAAATAGAAGAGGGCGGTGGGCAGGCACACTATCAAATGATTATAGAGGAACTGTCTGCATTCGGTATTGACCCACACACCAGTCTTAATGATGTATTGCAGGACCATCCACAAATCGCGTCAGTGGAGGTAACACAAGACCGGGATTGGGAATACCCTATTCAGGGAACCTGGGATACCGCGCCGGGCTTTTACGTGCGCGTCTGGATAACAGAAAAACACCGCGATGCCGGCTACAGCGCCAAATTTTCATTGCGTAGTCCGTTGCACTTGCCTTTCAATTATCAATTCAATAACATCACTGGGTCAAAATGGATAGACACACCACCGGCCCCCAAGGCGCTGGCTGAAAGTCATATGTACTATGCCGAAACATTCAGGCAAACCGATAAAACTCCGTGGGAAGTCGTCTATCTATTACAACACAGTGAGTTTCCCCCCTTAACCTACGAATCAAAAGCCTGTGACATTTAGCAATAATGTCGTCCTGTCGTGACACCTAACGTTGATGGCATATTTTTTACCCTCCCTTGTTGATTTAGCATGGGTGGCTTATGTTTTAGCATGCCCGAGTGTGAGCTGGAAGCTCACGACCTTTATCAAGCGAAGCTTGATTGTATTGCCTTAGGGATACCTTAGAGAGCAAGGCCTAATATCAGAGAAAAAACCAAGATGTATTACAGTACGACTGTCTAGAGTCGTTTTAGTCTTAAACCTTTATTGGCTAAAGTCGCTGTAAATAAGGATTTCTAATGGACTTATCAAAGTGCTCCGCACTAACACAGTTGCGCAGCAGCTACCTTGCAGTGGCTATAATTTATCTGCTCTGCTGGATTTGGCTGCCTGCCGCGACTCTGTGGGTCGTCTTGCTTAGCTGGGCTGGATTTTGCTGGCACCGCGTTACCTCCCCCATTTTAAAGCAAGGCTATTTGAATCTATTACAGTCGATAGGGATTTACCTTGGACTGCATTTAGCGGCCTTAGCCTCGTTTGTGGTGGCCAGTAGATTTAATTATGGAGGGCTGTTTTCTGGAACCGGAGCTGAAGAGTTTGGCTACCTGCTTGGCTTTGGTTTTCTGGGGGCGCTATTGCTGATTATTGGCACGCTATGGCCATTGATTAGACTAGTGAAAGGCTATCGAGTTTTTATGGCTATTTATAAGAGTAGTCGTGAGGATATTGAGGTGAATAATAGTGAAGCGGTTTAAGTTGTCGCAGGTTTCAAATTTAATGTGGTTTATGTTTATTCTGTTCTCTTTTGCTGTGGGTCTGGCAACGTATGTCGTGCATCAGTTTCATGCATCTTTTAATTGGCCTACGGCTAAAGGAGTGGTGGTGAATTGTTGGAGCATTGAGCGCTATCATGAAAGAAGCAGCGCCGATTCTCATTACGAGGTTGCTATCGAGTATTTCTATGCTGTTGACGGTAAAATTTACCACAAGAGTAATAAGACCGACATCACAGGTGCCATCCCTGGTTATTCTTTGGAGGAGGCCGAAACCTTGGTGGCAGAGTTTCCTCGTGGCAAAAAGATCCAAGTGCACTACAACCCCAGCAACCCCAATACAGCTGTTATCAAGCCAACAATGCATCTGTTTATAATTGTGATTTTGGCGGTGTTCTCTTTGATATTAATACCCGTCTGTTATGTGATGTATCTGCAAATGACCTCAGCCGCTGACAGCTTTATCGTTCGCAATGTGTAAACTCTGATCCCTTTTTAGGATAGTTGGGTCAAGGAACGTTGGGTCAGAGTAAGAGTTAATTTAAGAGTTAATGTGGTGCAAACTGAATCTGTTTGTTTTAGCCATAATTCAAAACTAAATAAGATTATTTAGTTCCCAGAAAACATCTATTCCCTATCGAAACTGCCGAAGTAGGTTGAAGACTGCTTATCTAAAAAAGTGTCATGATGCCAACAGGGATGTGGGCATAGCTTTCTTGGGGCAGGCCGCTCCTTGGCATCTGACCTATAGGGATATTGGAAGTGTCTATTGTGGCAAGTTTTATTGTTCACAACGCACACTCGAAAGAAGTTTTCAGCGGGTTACTGCGCTACCCCTTAAACAATGCCAATCAATGAACCGCTTGGAAAAGATGCTAGAATATGTGTATCAACGAGATTCAGCAGAACTTGATTGGGTGGATGTCGCCTTGAAGTTCGGCTTTAGCGATCAACCTCATTTGATCCGCTACCTAAAGAAACAGCTAGGCTTTACCCCCAAAACCTATGAAAAAGAGCGTGGGCTGACCATTGATGCTTATGGCGGTGTCAGATCTAATTCTCTTTAAGCTTGTCGAATTTAAGTTTTTGAATTTAAACTGTCGGAAATATTCAATCGTCTCTGGCTAAATGCCTCTAAGATGAATACAACCATTAGATGTGAGAAAACAGTACGTGAATAGCCAAAATCCAACACTTCAACAACTTGGATGGAAACCTTTTTTTCAGCAACAGCTGAGCTTAGAAGACCTAACTGATTTTGCTATGGATTCCAGTATTGACACCCATAGTTAATCGGATTCCAGTATTGACGGATTCCAGTATTGACACCCATAGTTAATAGCATGTTTTTGGCCCTCCTACTAAACTTTAGTGAATACTGAAGTGGGAGGTTGCTATGCCCCGTGCAAGAAGTACGCTAATAAGCCTTGAAGATACGCCTTACTATCACTGTTGTAGCCGTGTCGTTCGACGCGCCTATTTGTGTGGTGATGATAAATTCACAGGCAAGAACTATGACCATCGCCGTGGTTGGGTTGAAGCGCAAATACTCAAGCTAACAGAGGTGTTTGCGATAGATGTCGCTGCCTATGCAGTGATGAGTAATCATCTGCATGTGGTGCTGTATATAGACCTAGAAACGGTGAATAGCTGGTCAGATAGGGAAGTCATCGAGCAATGGCATAAGCTGTTTAATGGTACTGATATAACTCAGAAATTTGCCAACGGTGAGGTGATTGAAGAGTGTATGGTTGCAATCCTAAAACACTTGATAGCAACTTATCGTTCCCGCCTTAGTGATATCAGTTGGTTCATGCGTTGCCTTAATGAACCTATCGCAAGGCAAGCTAATTATGAAGACAACTGCACAGGGCACTTTTGGGAGGGACGCTTTAAGTCACAAGCATTGCTCGATGAAGCAGCAGTACTGGCCTGTATGACCTATGTTGAGCTAAATCCTATTCGAGCCAAGGTGGCAAAAACGCCTGAAAAATCAGACTATACCAGCTTGCAACTAAGAGTGAAGGCTGCCATAAGTGGCAGGCAACCTGCCAAGTTACTGCCTTTTGTCGGTAATGAGAAAAAGCATCAATCAAAAGGGATTAACTTCTCGCTTGAAGATTATTTAACGCTTGTTGATGAAACGGGTCGAATCATTCGGGATGACAAACGAGGAGCCATTTCTGCTAATGCAGAAAACATACTGGATAGACTCAATATTCCGAGTGACAATTGGATAAAACTCACCTCAGAATTTGGTACGTTGTTTCATGGGCCAGTAGGCAGTTTACAAGAGCTAACTCATTATTGTGAGCATCTAGAGAAGCGACGACGGCATTTCGCACACTGCTGTGAGTATCTCCAGGCAGGTTAAGCATTCAAACAATCCTCTTATTTAGTTTATAGAACCATTCTATGAGCCGATTCCCTTCGTTTAAAATCTATCACTTTCCAGCTTAAAGCATCGCTCATCGGTATTTGCTCATCTTGAACCGCCTATCTGAAAATATGAATTGATAGTTTAATGTGGCTTGGAAGCTAAAACCGGCAAGTGGTACTATCTTGTTGATTTAGCATGGGTGGCTTATGTTTTATTGGCTTATGTTTTATTCTATAGGGATATTGGAAGTGTCTATTGTGGCAAGTTTTATTGTTCACAACGCACACTCGAAAGAAGTTTTCAGCGGGTTACTGCGCTACCCCTTAAACAATGCCAATCAATGAACCGCTTGGAAAAGATGCTAGAATATGTGTATCAACGAGATTCAGCAGAACTTGATTGGGTGGATGTCGCCTTGAAGTTCGGCTTTAGCGAGCAACCTCATTTGATCCGCTACCTAAAGAAACAGCTAG
Source organism: Shewanella sp. 125m-7 (assembly GCF_052977045.1). Classification (NCBI taxonomy): domain Bacteria; kingdom Pseudomonadati; phylum Pseudomonadota; class Gammaproteobacteria; order Alteromonadales; family Shewanellaceae; genus Shewanella; species Shewanella sp. 125m-7. Next base: position 16,795 of record NZ_JBRILQ010000018.1, on the reverse strand, counting down.
GCTTTACCCCCAAAACCTATGAAAAAGAGCGTGGGCTGACCATTGATGCTTATGGCGGTGTCAGATCTAATTCTCTTTAAGCTTGTCGAATTTAAGTTTTTGAATTTAAACTGTCGGAAATATTCAATCGTCTCTGGCTAAATGCCTCTAAGATGAATACAACCATTAGATGTGAGAAAACAGTACGTGAATAGCCAAAATCCAACACTTCAACAACTTGGATGGAAACCTTTTTTTCAGCAACAGCAGAGCTTAGAAGACCTAACTGATTTTGCTATCGGTCGAGTAATGGAACAGCATCGTGACCGTATCGTGGTGATGTCGGAGCAAGGGCTGCAAAGTCTCACTTTTACTGTGATTGATGAGAAAATTTGTGTTGGTGACTGGGTGTTATTTGATGACCAACTAAGATTGCATCGAAGTCTTGAACGTCAGTCACTATTCGAGCGTAAAGCGCCCGGGTCTAAGGTGGCGACTCAGCTGATTGCAGCCAATATCGATATTGTCATGATTGTCTCTTCTCTGAATCATGACTTTAGTTTGAGCCGAATTGAGCGCTACCTCACCCTCGCCCGCGAAGCGATGGTTGAGCCGGTGATCCTGTTAACTAAATCTGATCTGTGTGAAGATGCCGATGCTAAGCGAGAGCAAGTACAGCAGTTAGATTCTATGTTGCAGGTGCATACTCTCAATGCGCTTGATAGCCAAGATATTAAACTGCTTGAAGCGTACTGTCGTAATGGTAGAACCATTGCCTTTATGGGCTCATCTGGCGTGGGTAAATCAACCCTAGTTAATAGCTTACTGGGCTTTGAATCTCAGCAAATAGGCGGCATTCGCGAGGATGACAGTAAGGGGCGCCACACCACAACACACCGGGCACTCAAGGTATTAGCAAGCGGTGGCGTTCTAATGGATACCCCAGGAATGCGTGAATTACAGCTTGCTAGCAGTGAGCATGGTGTGAGTGAAACATTTGCTGAAATTACAGAGCTTGCGCAGCAATGTCGCTTCTCTGATTGCTCACATGATTCTGAACCGGGTTGTGCTGTGCAAAGAGCCATCAAAAATGGTGATTTAACAGAAAGGCGTTTACATAGTTTTCAGAAGTTACTCAAAGAGCAAGCACTCAATGGTGCAACGCTGGCAGAGAAACGAACTAAAGACAGAGCCTTAGGCAAACTCATTAATAGCGCTCAAAGTGCAGCCAAGCGTTTCAAAAAAGGTTATTGATATTTTCGAAAGTGAAATGTGGGGTCAGAGTAAACTATTCGAATCTTAATACTCTGTTCTTCTATCTTGAACCATAAATCAATCGCTAATTGGTTGGAATAGCTTACAGAAAACACTGTTCCCCATCTGAGCCGTTAGTCAATTTTTATTGGAGTATGAGGATCAACAACTTCGTCGGGGCGGCTCGGACTCTTTATGAAAGAAATGGTCAAGCGCTGCTTGATACCTACCCCAAACTTTGAGGGTGACTTAAGCTTATAAGTCACCAAAGGCTTCGAGCCACTCTTCGTCAGTGAGTTCTCTGCGCGGCTTTTTCTTGCCAAAGCCTTTGATAATCCTGCCCCTTAATGGGTTATCGGTAAAAGCGTCATCACCCATGTAAGTGACCGAAGTCGGAATTAATACACTGGTTATGGCATTATCTGCAAACGCTTCTGAACCTATGTCAGTTACCGAGTCAGGAATTGTGATGCTTTGAAATTCATTCCCCCTAAATGCGCCTAAACCGATTTCAGTCACGGAATCAGGAATAGTGATGCTGGTTAACGCATTAAATTGAAACACTCGATCATTAATTTCAGTCAGTGAATTTGGCAGAGTCAGGTGGGTTAAGGCATTCTTGGCGAATGCACCCTCTACGATTTCTGTCACAGAGTCTGGAATATCGACATGAGTTAATGTGTTTTCTGCAAAGGCATAATAGCCGATTCGAGTGACCGAAGTCGGAATATCAATCTGAGTTAGGGCATTGCGTCGAAACGCACTTTCGCCGATTTCTGTTACTGTATTAGGAATAACGATGCTGGCGATTGGGTTCTTTGGGAACTCTTCGAATTCTTCGCTTAACTCCTCAGCCTCTGAAAAAGCATAGTCCCAGATCTTAGTAACGGAGATACCATCAAAATTATCGGGGATAATGATGTGTTGATAATCACCATGATACACATCAATTCGGCCTGTTTTTTTATTAAACGATACGTCATCTAATGTCAGAGTATGTGGCTGGCTCACGGTGAATTCTCTCTTTGCTTTAGGATCATTTGCTTGAGGTGCATTTGCTTGAGGTGTAGGGCTTGGTGTTAACTCGGCTTGATGCGCGGGGCTTTCTTGTATAGAAAGCCCAAACAGCATAGCAACGAGAACACCACTTAACATGCGAGATAAGTTGATGCCAAGGAGCTTGATATTAAAGAGCTCGATATGACATAGGTGAATATCAGTCTTCCATCCAATCTAAATTTGGCATGGCATCTAAATGCTGGTTGTAACGTTTTTCGTTAAACGAAGCACCATTTAGCATCACATCACTGACTTCAATCGCTAGCGCACATGCCATCCATTGAATCGCTTCTTCACGCGGCGTTCCTGTCATCACCAAACGCATCAAGGTCTCTTTGACCTTTTTCGGTTCGCCGTCGGCGATCTGATTTTCGACTGTTTCAATAAGGGTTTCTTCAGTCATGTAACTTTCTTGCTGGTTGTCCATATTTACGACTCTGTAATGTAATTGGCGCTATTATGCCGTAACCATGAGATGAGCAATAGATGTGATATCGAATTTGTTGAGCATTCTGACGTTAGCCGCATAAGCTTGGATAGTCCGCTGTTCTAACTCAGTGTCGATAAGGCTGAGGCTTTGGTGGTAAGGCCGCTCTATGACGTTCATGTCACCGCGGCATGTGTGAATCCATTCACATCAGATGTTTTCGTTGAGCTCACAAGGATATACTCGATGTGAGCATCGGCACATGCTAAGGCCGCAGGTCATTGCAACCACTGATGGTGAGAGTATTCTTAGGGCAATCAATATTGCAAACTCTGCATCTGGGTCAGGCGGCTCAATGTACGTCTGAACTCAAAGCTAAGCGCGCCGCCAATATACAGCTCATCCATAGGCACAGCGGCTTGAATATAGAGCTCCACCCCTTGGTCATATAACTCATCTACTAAGCTGATAAAACGCCGCGCGGGGTCATCACTCACCGCGTAAGACAGTTGTCTATTGCCCGTTTCAAAAGCCGCAGTGTTAAATGCAGCTGTCTCAAAAGCAGCCGTTTCAATAGCGGCAGTTGTATTGGCGCTTTCAATTGCAGTGGTTGTAAAGTGCTGGGCGCCATCTTCGGTGCCGCGGGCTCTAATCCAACTGCGGGGCTCGCCGCCTAGTACAGGCACTTGAGTCAGCAGTACTGTGCTGAAGCGGCTGGCGATGTCGATGTAATCGAGCTGCGAACGTGGGCCGTCACACAGGGCGTCGAACTCAAACCAGGCCACTTTGGAGGTGTATTTTACGGTGTCGATTATGCGGCCATGAATTAACAGCGGCGCTGAAATTAATGCACCTGCACCTGCATTAGTATCGGTATCAGCATTAGAGCAAGCGCTAAAAATACGCTCAAACTGCTCTGTCATGTCGTTATTTTCGGCAGCCTGTTCTTGGGCGGGCGCGTTAACAAAGTAGCGTGGGCTCAGGCTTGTCGCCGCTGATGGATGTAAGCGGTGGTCTTGCTCGCCGCTTAAATGGATCTCTTGGGTAAAGCGGTTTAGCAGGTCGATAGTGGGTAAAAAACGTTGTCGCTGTAAGCCATTTTTATATAGCTCATTAATCGGGATATTGGAGGTGGCGACTAAGGTAATACCCTGCTCAAATAGCGCTTCAAACAGCTTGGCTAAAATCATGGCATCGCCAATGTCACTGACAAAAAACTCATCGAAACACAGTACGCGGCACTCATTTGCGACCCGTTTGGCAATGCGCTCAAGTGGGTCACGGTTACCCGCCTCACTAATCAACTCTTTATGAATACGTGCCATAAAACGGTGAAAGTGCAATCTAAGCTTGGGGACTCTTGCTTTGTAATCATTAGTTTCTGTCTCACTATCAAGGCTTTGATAAAACAGATCCATCAAGTAGGTTTTACCGCGGCCAACATCCCCCCACATATAGAGACCCTGACAGATTGGATTCGCATGGCCATTGATTTGGGGCATTTGAGGTATTTGAGTTAGCCGCTGATGCAATCGCTCTAGCTCTTCTATGGCTTGGTACTGCGCGCTGTCATCGATAATCTGTTGCTGTACTATCTGTTCTAAATAGCGCGCTAGCGGGCCATTAGCTGAAGCACTGATATTGGCACTCGTATCAGTGTCAGCGGCGCTGGCATTAAATGGGGCGTGTTGGCTCAATCGATTAGCAGCTTGGCGGGTCATAACATTCCATTACCGACTTTGATATGACGGGATTATATCAGCTCACGCTCACCTATTGGGCATCTGTCTATATGAGTAAATTTAATCGCACTGTAAGTTGAGAGTTGTTTAGCCCTCTAAACAAGCTCTGTAGTTTAAATGCCTAATTAATGAATTATTGAGCGGGGAGGGCTTGCTGCTTTAGCCAGTCTACAAATAGCTTAGCTTTGGGGTTGAGCTCTTTATCATGTGAAGCGACATAATAGGTCTGTTCGCATTTTACCTGCAGGCCTGCAAAAGGCGCGATGAGCTCCCCTCGCACAATGCGCTTACTCACCAGTTGCCCACGTCCCATGGCGATGCCAGCATGATTCATGGCAGCAATAACAGCTAAGTCTGAGCGGTCAAAACCGATTGAGCGGCTGTCATCAATATTGACTCCAAGCTTTTCGCCCCAGTACTTCCATTCATCGCAATCTGAGTCATATTCCCAGGCTTGGTTGTCGTGCAGCAGGGTGCAGCGACTCAGGTGCTCTGGCTTGCCAATCAGGTCGTGCTCGGCGGCGTATTCTGGGCTGCAGACCGGCATAATGGTCTCATCCATCAAGTGCTGACAAAACAGTTTACTGCGCGGGCGATTGTCGTAATAGATGGCCAGATCGATATGACAACTGTTGAAGTTAACGTTTTCATTGCCGGTCAAAATGTTGACCGAAATAGCCGGGTACTGACGGCTAAAATTAGCAATTTTAGGCACCAGCCAACACTGGGCGATAGAGGGGCGAGAATAGATGGTCAACTTACCCGACACCTCTTGGTTTTTAATCTCAAACACTTCCTGATTCAGGCTTTTTAAGCTGTCCTTCAACTTTGAAAACAGTCGCTTGCCATCTTCTGTTAACTCAATTCTGCGATGAAAGCGAGAAAACAGCTTGAAGCCTAATTCAGTCTCCAGCGCGGTAATTCTATGACTCACGGCTGAGGGGCTAACGCATAACTCTTCTGCGGCGAGCGAAAAAGATTGGTGACGAGCCACTACTTCGAAGGTATGCAGCTTTGCAAGCTGATAACTGCTGAGTAAACGGTTTCTGCTGAATACATCTTGTTGGGAGTACATGACTAACATCTCAAATTTTGATGGGCACATTTTACTCTAAGCCGCCTTTAAGCACCGATTTTATCAACACACTTGATGCTTGGGTCATGTTAAAAGCACTTTTGTGACGCCTAAGTACTGGTTGCTACAATCTGGCTCAAGCGAACGCTGATTTATATCTTTTGTCAGCATTCCATTGTTTGGATTTAATAGCGCCACGTTTCAATACCTTTTGAACTCCTTTTAACCAATAGAGAAATACAATGGAATCACAGCTGTGGATTATCGGTACGCTGCTTAGCAGTATCTTGTTGATTGTCATTAGCATCGTTAAGTTCAAGTTGCATCCTTTCCTTGCTCTGCTACTTGCCAGTTTCTTTGTGGGTGGCATGATGGGCATGGCACCACTTGAAATGATCAAGGCGATGGAGTCTGGCATTGGTGGCACCTTAGGCTTCTTGGCGATTGTAATCGGACTTGGCACCATTTTAGGCAAGATGATGGAGATCTCAGGTGCAGCCGAGCGTATTGGCATCACCTTGCTAAAGTCTCGCTACTTAAGCCCCGATGTCATTATGGTATTAGTCGGCCTTATTTGTGGTATCACCCTGTTCGTTGAAGTTGGCGTGGTATTGCTGATCCCACTGGCATTCTCTATAGCGCGCAAAACGAATACTTCACTGTTAAAGCTCGCCATTCCGTTATGTACTGCATTGATGGCCGTGCACTGCATCGTGCCGCCACACCCTGCTGCATTGTTTGTGACTAACGCACTAGGCGCTGATGTTGGCTCAGTCATTATCTGGGGTCTGTTAATCGGTCTACTGGCTTCGTTAATTGGTGGCCCACTGTTCCTTAAGCTGTTTGGCGATAAATTGCCGCACCTACCTGTGCCCGCTGAGTTTAGTGAAGTCACTGCTCGTAAAGAGAGCGAGTTACCATCACTTGGCACCACCTTGTTCACTATCCTTTTGCCAATTATCTTGATGTTGGTTAAAACCGTGGCCGAGCTGTATATGGAGCCGGGTACTGCGCTTTACACCACGCTTGAATTTATCGGTAACCCAATCACCGCGATGTTTATCGCAGCGTTTGTGGCTTATTACCTGCTAGGTCTACGCAACAAGATGACTATGGGCACCTTGCTGACTAAAACCGAAGACAGCTTCGCCTCAATTGCTAATATCTTGCTGATTATCGGTGCGGGCGGCGCGTTTAACGGTGTATTAAGTGGCAGCGGCATGGGCGATAGCCTGGCGCAAATTCTCGCAAACCTTGATATGCACCCTGTGCTACTGGCTTGGTTAGTGGCCATTGTCCTGCACGCAGCCGTTGGCTCAGCAACTGTGGCCATGATGGGCGCAACTGCGATTGTGTCGCCGTTATTAGTGCTTTACCCAGACTTGAACCCCGTTATCGTGACCTTAGCTATCGGTTCTGGCGCAATCGGCTGCACTATCGTTACCGACTCACTGTTCTGGCTCGTTAAGCAGTACACCGGCGCCACGATGAAACAAACATTTATGTATTACACCACCGCAACCTTTATCGCCTCACTTGTGGCACTGGCTGCGACCTTTGCTCTTTCTTATGTTATTTAATCCTAAAGGGAACCTGAAACCATGAATACTCAACAACTGATAAATGACTTCCCTTTGCTGACTAAGCTTATCAATCTAGAAGAAGTCAGCTGGTTTGAAACCAAGGCGACCCACTTAGCGGAATCACTACCCTATGTAGGCTTAGACAGCACTGATGTGGCTGATGCAAGTGCACGCTTACAACGCTTTGCACCTTACCTTGCGCTGGCATTCCCAGAAACGGCTGCAACGAACGGCATTATTGAGTCAGAAGTGGTGGCGATTCCAAAGATGAAGCAGGCGCTAGAAGCCAAATACGGCCAAAAGATTGCCGGTAAACTGATGCTGAAAAAAGACAGCCACTTACCGATTTCTGGCTCTATCAAGGCGCGCGGCGGGATTTATGAAGTGCTAACCCACGCCGAAAAATTGGCGATTGCAGCAGGTAAATTGAAAGAGTCTGACGACTATCAAATGCTGTTCACCGAAGAGATGAAGAGCTTCTTTAGCGGTTATAGCATTGCGGTGGGGTCGACCGGTAACCTAGGTATGTCTATCGGCATTATGAGCGCTAAGCTTGGCTTTAACGTTAGCGTGCATATGTCTGCTGACGCCCGTCAGTGGAAGAAAGATAAGCTACGTAGCCACGGCGTGAATGTATTTGAATATGAACAAGACTATGGCGTTGCGGTGGAGCAAGGCCGTAAAGCATCTGAGTCTGATGCTAACTGCTTCTTCATCGACGATGAAAACTCGCGCACGTTGTTCCTTGGTTATTCAGTGGCTGGTGAGCGCTTAAAAGCGCAGTTTGACGGCGCTGATATCAAGGTTGATAGCGAGCACCCGCTGTTTGTTTACCTACCTTGTGGTGTAGGCGGTGGCCCTGGTGGTGTGGCGTTTGGTCTTAAGTTAGCGTTTGGTGATAACGTACATTGCTTCTTTGCTGAGCCGACACATTCTCCTTGTATGCTACTTGGCGTACACACGGGTCTGCATGATGAAATTGCGGTACAGGACTTAGGTATCGATAACGTCACGGCAGCCGATGGTTTAGCAGTAGGCCGTGCATCAGGTTTTGTCGGCCGCGCCATGGAGCGTATGCTTGATGGCTACTACACATTAAGCGATCAGCACATGTATGACCTACTTGGTTTACTGGCTAAGAGTGAGGAGATTGAGCTTGAGCCGTCAGCTCTTGCGGGTATGCCGGGCGCACTTAGAGTGAGCGGCGATACACAGTATCAAGCGCGTATGGGGCTAACACCTGAGATGATGAGCAACGCGACACACGTGGTGTGGGCGACGGGCGGCGGAATGGTGCCTGCGGTTGAGATGGCAAAGTACCTAGCGCAAGCTAGCTAATACTTATATAAAAGCTAATACTTATATAATAGCTAACACCTTGTATAGTAGTTAGTGCTAATGTAGCTGCTAATACTAATGTAGTGGCTGGCTCGTTCTTATTAATGTATCGAGTTGGAAGAAGGGCAGAGCTGAGACATTGAGTCTTGGCTCTGCTTTTTTGTTTCTAGCGTTCAATTTTGCTCAAAAATGCACAGCTAGAATTAAAGCCAAAAAAAATCCACCCTTAACAAGGTGGATTTTTTTATTGTAACTGTTTTATAGCACTGTAAATAAAGCACTGAAAATTAATAGCACTGAAAATAAAGTACTGTAAAAAATTACCACAGGCCTTTGGATTTTACTCGTCGCGCTCGCTCCAGTTGAGTCTCTAAGTTAGGAGTCTCATCGTTCGCTGGCGCGCTGGCAGGTGTTTGGGCTAATTGGCTAGATAGGCTTTTTATCTGTGCCATTAACTTGTCCTGCCCCTGTTTAAGCTGACTAAATTGCGCGGCTAAATCAAGTTCTGCATGAGGCTGCACAGTGTCAGCTACGGCGGGCAAGTTATTGAACAGTTTACTTAACTGCTCCTGCCCTTGTTGTAACTGCTCAAGTTGCTGCTCAATTGAGCTTAGGTTCAATGGCTCGCTTTGCTGATTAGGTAAGCTAGCGCCCTCAAGCATAGAGGTTAACTTTAGCCACTGCTGCTCAGATAAACCGTTATCTTCACTCGATTCTAAAGACAGGCCCGCTGAGCGGATCTGGCACACTAAGGTTTGGCAGTTCACCTTATCTTGTAGCAGAGTCTGAGTGAGCATAGACGGCAACTGCGGCGCCAATTCATGCAGGAATAATCCCGATAGATAGAGATCGCGATGAAACTGAATACGGCGCTGTAGCACGATATCCGTCTCATCATTACGCGCTTTTTCCTGCTGCTGCCAACCCCTTAGGGTTTTTATGGCGTAGCTGTGGCTGTCATAGATTTCTGGCTCTAGACCTACATTGAATCGAATGCGCATAAGGGTCCCTTTAAGCCGCGTCGCTTGGCTCTGCCGCGTGGTAGCAGCAGATCTCGCGTGATAGCGCTTCTTGCGGATCTTTCACCATCACAATCTTTTCGCCCAGCGACGGATACGCATCGCGGATCGCGCTTTCAATCAGCATCGCGCCGCCACCCACTAAGTAGATGCGGTTTGGATTACGGGTAAAGGTTTTTGCTTCATAGGCAACAGCCGCACCGAGCTCGGCAATCTTGTCTTCGATACGCTCAAGTACCCAGTCTACCTTGCTGATATCGTTAATGACTTCTTCAACAAATTCGCGGTTATGGCGGCGCTTAATGAGCTCGTTAGCCACTAAGTAACTCGCGTCGCTGTCTGCCGCCGATAAGGCTTTTCTCGCTGCGTTGGTGACCATAGATACGCCAATCTCGGCATTGCCATAAACAGCCGATACATCGTCAAATTCACCGACAATCACGCCCATATCTAAGGTTGTACCACCGCAATCAATCACCAAAGATTTAGCGAACTCGTTAACGCCTGAGTCCATCAGTGTGGTCAACACGGCCGGTAGGCTTTCTGGCAGCACTTCAACGTCAACAATGGTAAATAGCTCGCCCTTGTTAAGCGTAATTTCGCGCATCAAGTTAGCTTTTTTACGCGCGATATTTTCTTCGTTTTTCTGACAATCGTCAGCTTTGTAGTACTCGGTGATGGGTAAAGTCACCAAAATACTGACAGGGCCAGGCTTAACACCCGTTTGCAGTAGGGCGTGGTGAACAGATAATAGGTTTAAGTCATCATATTGAAAGGCGACATGAGTGGTCGAAAGCGCCTTGTCAGATGTGGCATCGTAGGTATATTTAGTCGATGCAATTTGGTAATTAAACACTTTGCGATCGTTAAGCAAAGCCGCACTCTTCCAGTCTTTACGAAAAGAGTTAGGTGAGGTAACGCTACGCACTTGACCGTTGTCAATCCAGCTAATTTTTACATTGGTAGAGCCATCATCGATAGCAAATTTGGTCATGCTCGAATGCATTACAGTTCCTTAAAATAAACCCAATTTTGCAAGTGAATGCGACCGCAAGGTTGAAGAACTGAAATCTAAATGTGATTTATTTTTTAAGGCTGATATCTCAGTCGCAAACTCGATAGTTTAGCGCCTGAAAAAGCATCAATAATCGGCGGTGTGAATTGGCGGGTCAGTGGTATGCCATCACCGCTATGCAACCCCTATGTCATCACTGTTATGTGATAGGAATTGTCATAGGGATGGCATAGCCTGAATGTCGGCAGATGAGCAGAGCGTTATTGTCGCCACGGCGAGTCATGTAGGCTAATCGACACTGGCGTTAACAATGTTCCACTCGGGCAATTTTTGCTTAATATCTTCGCGTATTTTGTCGCCATCACCTCTAATCACGATATAGGGCGTATTGTTAAATACCGAGCTGGCAATCTGTTGTAGCTGTGCAGGGGTTAAGCCTGCCAACCTTGCAGCCTCTTTTTGCTCGCGCTCAGGTTCATAGCCGCGCACTAACTGCTTTATGCTATCGAACTCGACGGCGCGGTAGTTGGCTTGGCGTAGCATCTGCTGACTAGTGAGGTAGTTCTTTAAGGTACTGACCTCTGCCGTTGATGCTGGCGTTTGGCTTGCTAATGCTAAATGATCTAACACGCCGCTGATAAAGGCACCTGAGTGCTCAAGCTTAGTGCTGCCGTAAAACTTAAGTGTGCGTGATAATGGATTATCAAAGCAGCGGCCATAGATGCCGTAGGTTAGGCCGCGCACTTCGCGTAGATCGTAATAAAGCCGGCCTGAAAAACTGCGCCCAAGCCAGCTGGCCAGTAGTTTACAATCTTGAATGCTATCCTTGCTTGTATCACTGGCATCCAGTGGGTAGCCGATACGTACCTGTGTTTGTACGCTACCAGGGGCATCGATGATAAACAGTGTCTTGTTATCATTACTGATATCGACTGCAGGACTGATAGCTGGATTGACAGCAGGGCTAGAGTCCATCACGGCACTAGAACGCGTTGTCAATTTGCTGCTCGCCGCTGAGTTTGCGAGCTGGGCAGTAGAGATTAACGAGCTAAATTGCTTTGTCACCGCAGAAGTAAACTGCTTGTCTTGTCCAAGGCTTAGATTGGCAAACAGCGCCCAGTTAGATTGGGTGAAAATCGTGTCTCTGACTTGGTTAAGCTTGGTTAAGTCAAGCTCATCAGCAAGGGTTTTGTCATTGAGCACTTGATTATAAACATGTTGCTCACCGAGGATTTTTTTAGCCCACACATCATCAATTTCGGCGCCACTGTAGGCATTGATATGTTTAGCCAACTTGAGTTGGCGGCGCACATTGGCGATGTCTATTTCGTTAAAACTGCCTATTTCATCAAAACTGCCCATTTGGTTAACACTAGCGGCTTGCCAAAACTGCATTAACAACTCACTAGCAAGGGCGGGGGAGTCGGGGCAATCGATGCTAATCGTCAGGCTGTGCATGCTTGGGCGAATACGCAGACTCTCAGCGCAGGCTAAGTTTGATTGCTGCGCTAAGTAGAGGGTTTTTTCGCGAAAAGCATTCACCAGCACATCAAGGTTTGCCATCGGAGTTTGGCTATAAGCCACTAGCGACAGATGATTTAACCCAGAGGGCGTATCGTCAAATAGGTACAGTTCAAGCGCTGGTTTTAACCTAGGCTCAAGTACAGCATCAGGTTCGGCTTCAATTTCAATCGGCAGCACTACACGCTCAATGGGAGTGGCGGCTTGATAGATTAGTGCGGCAATCTCTGGTGCGCCCTGCAACTTATCAAATACTGGCAGCTGCGGCTCAGCGGTTGGGGTAAATGTTATCTGGGTTTGCTGGCAGCCCAATAGACTTAATATTACGCTTAGCAGTAGCGTGCCACAGGTTAGTGGCTTAAGTTGTTGCTTCAGCGGCTTTTCAATATATGGCTTCATCACATGACGCTCTCTTCAAGGCTGTCAGTCATTCCCTTAGGCAAGACCTCTAAAATGGACTTAGTCGCTCGAATATACCAAGGCGGAAGCAGGTCGAGACGAACGCCATTTTGGCTAAAATAGCCTTGGGCAATAGCCTGCAGTTGTGCAGGTGTTACGGCGTTTATTCTTTGCCAAGGCCCGGTCAGTGGATGCCGCTTATCTTGCGGGGCTGTGGCTGAAAGGGCTTTTGCTAGTTGTGATGGTGAGTCTAAACGCGCTAGCGCTTTATTAAGCCAAATTTGTTTTAGCTGACACAGTTTGGCAGCTGATATCGGCTTGTCTGTCACTGTGTCGATTAAGCCCTGCACATTTTCAGTGAGCGTATCGAGCGAAGTGCGCGCGCGTGGCACTAATACTAAGTTAGTTACGCCGTGATGGGTCATCGTTAACGGGATAGAGTAACTTAACAGCTGGTCGGGGTCGTTAAGGCTAGTGCCTTGAATGAGGCTGCTCTTGTTTTGAAACAGATACGCCTCAAGTAAGGCTAGTCCGGCTGCATCTGGCGAGTCACGCCCTGCCGTGTGCCAAGCTAATAGCACCGCAGGCCAAGGGCCTCTCTCATCGATAATCTCACCATGCACAGGCTGCGGGGTTAGCTGAAGATCGTCAAGTTGAGCCTGTTCAATTTTTGGTGCTTGCCAGTCACCAAACTGCTCATCTACCCAAAACTGGGTTTGAGCTGGAATATCGCCCACCAAGCTTAACTGCATGGCATCGGGGCGATAATAGCGTTGATGAAAGGCGTTTAAGCTCTCGGGTGTGGCCGCTTTGACATCTTTGATACTGCCAATCACCGCATGACCATAGGGCGTGCCCTCAACCTGTGACAGTAAAAACTCCATCGCTTTGCGCACATAAGGCTGGTTATCTATGCTGGTGGCCATCTCTTCGAGCACCGCAGCTTGCTGATTTTTTACCGTGGTGTCATTCAAACTTGGGTAGCGAAATCGGTCGGCCTCCAGCCATAAGCTCAGCTCAAGAGCTTGCGAGGGAATGGTTAAGTAGTAGTTGGTAAAATCAAAAAAGGTGCTGGCATTAAACTGGCCGCTTAAGGCGCTCATGGTCTGGGTATAGCTATCACCCGGGGCATGCTCGCTGCCCTTAAATAGCATATGCTCGAACAGATGCGCGTAACCAGTTTGGCCTTGTATCTCATTGCGCGATCCCACATCAAACTGGCTGGCGATAGAGACAGCCTGAGTACCGTTAATCGCGAGAGTGCGCAGTTGCAGGCCATTAGCAAGCTGGCGATATTGAATTTTCTGTTCTGCATCAAATAGCGGCTGAGCAAGCGTGCTCAGCATGCAGGCGCTAGGCTCGAGTGAGCCATGAGCGCTAACAGGCAAGGCGAGTGTTAATAGGGCTGTTACCGTTACAGCGGCGGTTACGGTAATCGTTGCTGCGGCGCTATAAGGTGTCGCTATGTCACTTATCATTAATCGCTTCAATTTAGTCTTAATTCCTTTTAACGCTATTTAAGAGCCGATTTATTTTATGCCGATACGCTTGGCAAGGCGGTGCAGGTTACCAGAGTCCACATCTAGCGCTCTGGCGGTAGCCGCCCAATTATTACTGTTAGTGGCTAAAACTTGACGGATATATTGCGCCTGAAACGACTCAGTAGCTTGCTTAAGAGTTTGGTTAAGGCTTTGGTTAAGGTTAAGATTGTGACTTGGTTGAGTCACCACGCTTTGGTTGGCTTTTATTATCGTGCTAAATGGCGTATCAAGTGGCAGCTTAGCTTGCCCCTGTAAGTCAAAGTGCAGCGGGGTGATCACCGCGGTATCAGACTGAGATTGGGCTCTTGATAATACCGCGGCGCGGCGCGGCACATGTTCGAGTTCGCGTACGTTACCGGGCCAATCATAATTATTTAACAGGCTAATACTGTCGGTGCTCAAGCTTAGGCTCTTTAGGCCTAACTGTTCTCTGCTGCGTTCAACAAAGAAACCGCTTAATAAAATCACGTCGCCCTGACGCTCGTTTAGCGCAGGCACTATGATAGGAAATACGCTTAATCGATGATAAAGATCGGCCCTAAAGCGCCCGGCTAAGACCTCTTGCTTCAGATCTTTATTGGTGGCGGCAATAATGCGCACATCCACTTTCAGGCTTTTATCTGAGCCGACTTTTTGTAAATCGCCATACTGTAATACTCGCAATAATTTAGACTGCAGTGACAGTGGTAATTCACCGATTTCATCTAAAAATAGCGTGCCTTTATCGGCCGTCTCAAACTTTCCGCTGCGGTGGCTAATCGCGCCAGTAAAGGCGCCTTTTACATGACCAAATAACTCACTTTCTGCGACGGACTCAGGCAGCGCGGCGCAGTTTAAATAAATCAGCGGCTTATTGGCGCGAAGAGAGTGCTGGTGGATAGCTTTAGCAACCAGCTCTTTACCGGTTCCGGTATCACCTAAAATCAACACATTAAGGTCGGTACTCGCCACCACATTAAGCTCATTTTGCATCGCTTGCATGGCAAGTGACTGGCCAATAATTTCAACTTCACTGTCACTGCTATGATTAAACGATGACGGCTCTTGCGACTGCAGCGCCTGCTTTTCTAGCTTCTCGATAAGCAGGGCATTGTTAAGTGATGCCGAGGCGATGGCACTTAAGGTGCGGAGTTCTTTATCGCTAAAACCATTGAACTGCTCAGGGTTAAAACCATCGATAGTGACCGCACCGATAAGTGCGCCGTTAGCGACTAAAGGCAGGCCAATACAGGCGTGTACCATTAAATGGTCTTCTTGATGGGGAATTAAACCATCGTAAGGGTCGGGCAGTTTACTGTCGGCTGGAAATCTTACCACATCACCCGCGCGAGCGATGGCCTCAAGTCTTGGGTGCTCGCTCAATATAAAGCGCCTGCCAAGTACATCGGGACTCAAACCATCGATAGCCAGTGGGGTAAAATGTTTACCGCTAAATTGCAGCAGCGCGGCGGCGTCACAGTGCAGAGTTTGACGTATGGTATCAAGAAGTCTTGAGTATCTGTCGTGATCTGACAGCCCAGATGTGATATCCAGTGCTATACGGGTAAGGTCGCTTTGACTCAGTGACATTGGCGCTCCAATTTCAGGTTAATTCGTTAACCTTGGACGAGTGTTTTAGCATGCACATTCCAGTGTGCTGATACTAGTTGCCGATACTAGGATCAGCCTAGGTCACTTGGGTGTGTCTTTTTAACAGTATTTAGCTATGGGCTGTCGATGTCAATTTTACACTTTGACTAAAGTCGGGGAGTTAGACCTTGTCTAACAACTGTTGGTAATCAAGCTCCACTTGATAAAGGGTCGTGGCTTTGCCACATATTGGCAATAAATCAGGCTACGGCTGACCAATATCTCAATCAAACTTCGTTTGACCTTTTAATGCATCAGGCTGCGCCTGACCAGAGTCGTGAGCTTCCAGCTCACACACGGCCAAGAGGGGATCAACAGCAATCCCCTCTTGGATCACCCCTGCCGCCCCGACGAAGTTGTTTACCTCGTACTTATTCGAAATAACCTAACGCTTCCGATGGGGCATCCTGCCCCGCGAAAGCTATGCCCACATCCGTGTGGGCATTACGGTTATTTCTTCAACGTACTTCGGCAACTCCGATGGGGAAATGGTGTTTCCTGTGAGTTTTCGAATCACTTTTGCCCATAATGGTCTAAAGGATAAGCTCAAAGACAAACGTAATTATTTATATGATGTCACCTTTCTTTTTGTTATGTTTTAAAACAAAGGCTTACAAACAGTTAGTAAACATTGTCATGACGTATTAATAATAACAATGTTATCACTGCGTCTGCCCAATAAGTTGTTTGTTGTCTCTCAGGTTTATGGAAGAAGGATTCAGAATTGATCATAAATAAGAACTGGAATTTGCAGTGTGCTTTTGACGCGATAAACAATGCTTACTATCCAGGTGGCTTGCAAAGTGGTCCTCAACGTAATAGACAAATTGAAACTTGGGGGCAATTGGTTGGTAAAACTAAAGCGCTTGCGGAATTAGAGTCATTGATTATGGCTTACGGTTCTGCAAACCAGGTGTCTAAAGCGGTTCGCATGAGTCCAAGTACAATCAAAAATCTTAAGTTGTTCTTTGAATCGTTGCCTGATGATTTGGAAAAAGTTGAAGATATTTGTGAATATAACTTTATTGAAGGAGAAGAGTGCTCATTTGAGGAAGATCTAACTCATGAATTCAAAGAAGTTAAGGGTAAGAACCCAGCCAAATCTATTCAGAATTTAGTCGACGAAGGGAATCAAAAACTGACACCCAACATAAATGACAAGATCTACTTCCTCCGACTAAACTTTAGTGAATACTGAAGTAGGAGGTTATTAT